>JBDQKM010000016.1:0-29897 GCA_040263275.1 Acidimicrobiales bacterium | reverse complement strand
GGAACCACTCGACCCACTCGTCGGAGATACCCAGGTCGATGACCTTCGCGGCGATCGCACCGGCCCCGGCACCCGCGGCGATACCGGCCGCCCATCCCACGGGCCCGCCCAGGATCAGGCCGACGAGGCCTGCCCACACGGCGCCCGAGACCGCGCTGCGGCCGCCCTGCAGATCGGTGGTCTCGACGACCTTGGTGTCGCCCTTCTCGTCCTTGACGATGAGCACCCGGTCGTCGAGGACCAGGTCGCCACGGGACGCCATGCCCACGGCGGCCGTCATGAACTCCTGGGCTCGGTAGATGTCGGCGAACGAGATGCCCACCAGGGTCTGCTGCTTGGACTCCTCGGCGGCCTCGCTCATACGGGGAGGATACGGGACCCATCGGCCTGACCGGCCCGCGGGGAGCTGCCCGGCGCCCGCAGCTCGAGCGCCTCGTCGATCACATCGCCCATGCGCATGGCCCGATAGTCCTTGAGGTAACTCTGGTGGACGCGCCACGGCGACCGACTCCCCTGGCGGGGGAACAGATGCGCCGACCGTTGGACGTATCCCGCGCTCAGCCCGAGGAGCGGCTCGGCCGAGACCTTGCGGTCGTGGTTGCGCGGTGTCGCCTGGGTCATACCTCGAGCCCGCATCTCGACGAGGAGCCGGGCCACGTAGTCACAGGTCAGATCGCACTTGAGGGTCCACGAGGCGTTGGTGTAGCCGACGGCCATGGCGAGATTGGGCACACCTTCGAGCATCATCCCCTTGTAGGTCAGCCGCGACGACAGGTCGACCTCCTCACCGTCGACCGACAGGTGCATCCCGCCGAGGACCAGCAGCTCGAGACCGGTCGCGCTGACGACGATGTCGGCGGGGAGTTCGTCGCCCGAGCGGAGCCTGATGCCGTCGGCGGTGAAGCACTCGATCTCGTCGGTGACGACCGAGGCGTCGCCCCGGCCGATGGCCTTGAACAGGTTGCCCTCGGGGTCGGCGCACAGCCGTTGGTCCCACGGGTCGTAGCGGGGCGTGAAATGGGTGGCGACGTCGTAGCCCTCGGGGAGTTCGCGTTCGACACCCTTGAGGAGCAGCCGGCGCACCACATTGGGGAACCGCCGCGAGAACCGGAAGAAGCCCTGGGAGCCGAGGGCGGCGAACCAGCGCACCGCCGGCCCCGACCAGCGGTCGGGCAGGACCTTCTCGAGTCCGCGGGCGATCGGGTTCTTGTAGGACACGGCGGCGACATAGCTCGGCGAGCGCTGCAGCATGGTGACGTGGTCGCACTGCTCGACCAGGGCCGGTACGAGGGTGACCGCGGTGGCCCCGCTGCCGATGACGACGACGCGCGTGCCGGCACCGTCGAAGTCGTCGGGCCAGAACTGCGGGTGGATGAGCTGACCCTCGTAGTCGTCGAGCCCGGCGAACGTGGGCATGTGGCCGCGGTCGTAGCGGTAGTAGCCGGTGCACGCGAACAGGAACCCGCAGGTGAGCCGGGTGTGCGCACCGCTGTCGACGTCGGCCACGGTGACGTGCCAGCGCGACTCGTCGGTCACCCAGTCGGCGGCGACCACCTTGCGCCCGAAACGGATCTTCTCGTCGATGCCGTATTCGCGGGCGGCATCGACGATGTAGTCACGGATGTCGTCGCCGTCGGCGATCGCCTTGTCCCCGCGCCACGGACGCCACGGGTAGCCGAGGGTGTACATGTCGCTGTCGGAGCGGATCCCCGGATAGCGGAAGAGATCCCAGGTGCCCCCGATGGCGTCGCGGGCCTCGAGGATCGCGTAGGCGGCATCGGGGCAGGTGGTCTGCAGGTGGTAGCCGGCGTCGATGCCGGAGAGCCCGGCTCCGACGACGAGCACATCGAGGTGCTCGACGGGGTCGAGCGAGTCGCTCACGCGGCGCCGGCCAACATGTGGTTGAGGCGCCCCTCCGCACCGAAGAGTTCCTCGCGCCATTCGGCGAGGAGCTCGTCGGTCTCGTGGTCGTCGGGGTGGAAGTCGGCCCGGTTGTAGTCCCGCAACCGGGCCCACACGTCCTTGGTGAACAAGGGACTGCGGCGCATGCGGCCCAGACTGGCACGGAGCCGGCCCTTGCGGTAGGTCTCGCGGTCGCGCAGGAGCGACAGGCCGACGTTGGCCGTCACACCGAAGATGAAGCTGACGGTGATGAGGTTCATCTGCATGCGGCGGGTCCGTTCGGAGCCTCCGACGGCTCGATAGACGTCGAAGGCCACCGCCTTGTGCTCGCTCTCCTCGAGGGCGTGCCACAGGAAGACGTCGCGGAGTTCGGCCGTGCCGAGTTGCTCGCGGGCCTCTTCGCTGCTGAGGAGGATCTCGGCCAGGGTGGCCGTGTAGTGCTCGAGCGCAGCGGTCGCCGCGAGGTTGGCCATCGGCGACGCGATCTTCTCGCGCATTCCCAGGCCGAACTTCACGCCGCGCTCGATGCGCTTCGTCGGATAGCCCAACTCGGCCAGCCGGTCGTTGAGCACCCGGTGTTCGCGCCCGTGGATGGCTTCCTGGCCGATGAACCCGGCCACGTCGCGTTTCAGGGCCGGGTCGTCGATGCGGTCGCGGAAGTTGCGGACGGAGCGGACGAAGAAGTCCTCGCCGTCGGGAAACATCGCGGAGAGCACGGCGGCGAGATGGCTGGCGATGAGATCCTCGTCGCCTGCGAAGTGCTTGGGGAGGTGTTGCAGCGACTCCTCGAACGAGATTCGACGGGTGAGGACGGTTCTCGCCGGCACGGTGGGCGCAGGACTGGTCGACATCGGGACTCCAGGTCGGGAAGTTGGGCGATCGGGGGATCGGCGGAACGGGCCGCGCCGCAACCGTACATGAATTGAGAGATTCACTCAATCCCTCAATCTGTTATCCTCGTCACATGGCCGACGCCGACACGATCACCGACCCGCCGACCGAGAAGGGCACCCAGTCCCGGGACGCGATACTCGCCGTCGCCATCCAGCGCTTCGGCCGCGACGGGTTCCGTTCGACCTCGGTCGCCGACATCGCCCGGGAGGCCCAGGTCAGCGGCACCCTCGCGTATGCGTACTTCGACAACAAGCGGGCTCTTTTCCTGGCGGCCCTCGACGCCGACATCGCGGCCCTCATCGAGGAAGGCGTCGCATCGGTCCTCGACACGCCGGGCGACCAGACCTGGCGCGACTCGCTCGTCCTCACGCTCATCGAGGAGCTCGACCGGCGTCCGCTGGCCCGTCGCATGCTCGCCGGACTCGAACCCGATGCCGCCGACCGCATCGTGGAGTTGCCGGCCATGGAGAACCTACGCGCCGCGGTCGCGGCACGGCTGCGCGCCGATCAAAAGGACGGGCTCGTGCGGGCCGACATCGACGTCGACACGATCGGCAGCGGCATCGTCGGCATCTTCATCACCATGCTGTTGGCCGCGGTGCAGTTCGGCATCGACAGCGCCGCGGTCTACGGACGGGAGATGCTGGCGGTCATCGAAGCCGCGGTCGACCCGTAGGCGGACCGTACCGATCCCGAGTAGTGATGAACCTGTTTGTCAATACGACACTGCGGCGGTGCGCGACACCACGGTTGCCGGCCAACTCGGAATCCCCCGCCAGAAGGTCAACTACCACCTGCGCACCCTCGAATCCCACGGCCTCGTGGTCTTCGTCGAGGAGCGCCCACGGCGGGGCCTCACGGAGCGGTCCGGCTGGTCAACTCCGGGTTCCTGGTCGGCGAGGAGTGGGACGACTACTACGACGGCATGACGGAGGGGTGGGCGATTTTCCCCACCCACCTCCGTCTCCACCTCGAGCACTTTCCCGGCGACCATGCGACGGCGAGCACCCCGCGGTCGGCAGCACCGTCCGCACCACCGGCGACGACGGAGCGGCCGCCGCCGGACGCGACGAACCGCGATGGCGAGCCGTGCTCGCGGAGGGCGCCGCGCCACCCGGCTGACCCTCGGGCGTCCGATGTCCGCGCCGACGACGGGGAGTGTCAGACTCGCAGCCGACGCCCGCGAACCAGGCCAGTGAGTCCCATGACCTCCGATGAGCACCCCCAGTCCGATCCTCTCGCCGAGGCCCAGGAGCGCTACCTGCGAGAGCGCGAGAAGCGCATGCGCGACGACGGTCTCGCCCAGTACAAGGAGTTCACCGGCGAGTACGAGGACTTCGATCGGGATCCGTGGGTCGAGCCCGGATTCACCCGCGAACCGGTCGAGGAGGACCGGCTGGCCGTGATCGTCGGCGGCGGGTTCGGCGGCATGCTCACCTCCGTCGAACTCACCCGGCTCGGCATCCGTGACTTCCGGATCATCGAGAAGGCCGGCGACTTCGGCGGTACCTGGTACTGGAACCGCTACCCGGGCTGCATGTGCGACGTCGAGTCCTACACCTACATGCCGCTGCTCGAGGAAACGGGCTACATGCCCACCGAGAAGTACGCGAGCGCCACCGAGATCTTCGAGCACTGCCAACGCATCGGCGACCACTTCGATCTCTACCCTCACGCCCTGTTCCAGACCGAGATGGACACCGCGGAGTGGGACGAGGACGCCAGCCGCTGGGTGATCACCACGAGCCGGGGTGACCGGATCCGGGCGAAGTTCCTCATCACCGCCGGCGGGATCCTGCACAAGGCGAAGCTGCCGGGCATCGAGGGCATCGAGACCTTCGAGGGGAAGTCCTTCCACACCGCCCGCTGGGACTACGGCTACACCGGGGGCAGTGCCACGACGCCGATGGACGAGCTGGCCGACAAGCGGGTGGGCATCATCGGTACCGGCGCCACCGCGGTCCAGGTCGTGCCCCAGCTGGCCCGCACCGCGCAGGACGTCTACGTCTTCCAGCGCACGCCGTCGGCCGTCGGAGTTCGCGACAACGGGCCCACCGACGAGGAGTGGTTCGCGTCGCTCGAACCGGGCTGGCAGGAGGAGCGCATGCGCAACTTCACGGCCGCCGTCACCGGCGAGAAGCCCGAACGCGACCTCGTCGGCGACGGGTGGACGAAGATCCTCTGGGAGAACACGAACATCGAGGCCGAGTCGCCCGAACAGCGACGCGAACTCGACGAGGCCGACTTCGCGGTGATGGCCGAGCTCCGCCGGCGAGTCGAGGACACGGTCGAGGATCCCGAAACGGCCGAGAAGCTCAAGCCCTGGTACGGCAAGCACTGCAAGCGGGTCTGCTTCCACGACGACTATCTCGCCGCGTTCAACGAGCCCAACGTCCACCTCGTCGACACCGACGGTCGGGGCGTCCGGGAGATCGGTCCGAAGGGTCCGGTCGTCGACGGCGTCGAGTACGACCTCGACCTGCTCATCTTCGCTTCCGGGTTCGAGGTCACCACCGGGCTGGTCCGTCGGCTCGGCTTCGACCCGGTGGGCCGCAACGGCACGGCGCTCAGCGAGCGCTGGAGCGACGGCGCCCACACCCTCCACGGCGTGCTCACCGCCGAGTTCCCCAACCTGCTCGTGATCAGCACGGTCCAGGCCGGTTTCGGCACCAACTTCGTGCACTTCCTGTCGGAGTCGGCCCGTCACGTGGCGTGGCTGGTGGCCACAGCCGAGGACGAAGGCATCGTGAGCATCGAGGCGACCCCGGAAGCCGAGGACGAGTGGCTCATGGTGCTCTACGGCGTTGCGATGGGCCTCGCCGAGTACTCGGCCACCTGCACGCCCGGCTACTACAACAGCGAGGGCAGCCGCACGACCGAAGGCGCCCGCAACCTCGTGTATCCGGGCAGCCTGATGCACTACGCCGGCTATCTGCAGCGCTGGCGCGAGGCCGGCGACATGGCCGGCACCACCGTGGTCCGCACCTGACCGCCCCGGTGACCAGCACGCTCCCCCCGGTACCCCCGGCCATCGTCGGGGCGATCGGTCGACCCCTGTGGAACGAAGCCCGCGCACCCTTCGAGCGCCGGGCCCTCGCCCGACGGTCGGTGCCGGTCGCTTCGGGAGGCGGCCGGCGGATCGTCATCGCCACCGGCTATCTCGCCCCGCCCGCCAGTGCCGACACGCTCGCGAGCTGGCTGCGGGCCGCCGACTACCGGGTCGACATCGCGGACATGGCCCGCAACCGGTCGACGAGCACGGCTGCGGTCGAGCGCATCGAGCAGGCCCTCGGTGACAACCCCGACCCGGCAATCCTGATCGGGCACAGCCGCGGCGGCCAGCAGTGCCGGGTGGCCGCCCAGCGCAACCCCGACCGGGTCGACCAGCTACTCACCCTCGGCAGCCCGGTCCGGGCGCACCTTCCCCGCCAGGCGGTGCTGCGCGCCTCGGTCGAGGGCCTCCGACTACTCGCCCGGCTGCCGTTCGGCCCGGACGCGGATCTGGATGCCGATCAGGCCTACGAACGCGACCTCTACCGCCCGTTCGACGTGGACGTGCCGTGGACCTCGATCTGGTCACGGGTCGACGGCGTGGTCGAGTGGCAGACCTGTCTCGACGAGGCCGCCGAGTCGGCCGAGGTCCGGTGCTCGCATTTCGGACTGCTCGCGTCGACCGCGAGCTTCGAGGCGATCGCCGGCGCGCTCGCCCGCTGACCGGGCTCACCCGAGGCGAGCCACCACCGCTTCGGCTGCAGCGACACCCGACAGGAACGCGCCCTCGACCTTGGGCCCGGCAAAGGCCTCGCCGGCCATCGCGACCACAGGGGCGTCGCCCCACACCACCGTGGGGTCGGGATCCACGGTGACAGGGCCCGCGTAACGCCACCGTTGGACCTGGGTCGAGACGATCGAGGCATCACCCCGGAGGTCGGCGGTGTGGGTCTCTGCGAAGGCGACCACCGCCGCGTCGTCGAGCGTCCAGTGCTCGTGACTGCGCTCGTTCGAGAGGTGCACCGTCAGCGCGGGAGTCGCCGAGATGCCCTTCGCCTGGTTGTCGGTGACGAAGGCCAGGTCCTCGCCGTCGGCGAACTGGCAACCCCCGTGGGCGGCCATGCCGCCGGGCGGCCGATCGAGTGTCGCCAACACGGCGATCGTGGGCTTGTAGGCGATGCCGGCCAGCCGGATCGCGAGTTCGGGGGCCGGGAGCAGACCGGAGAACGACAGGATCGCCAGGCTCTGGGGCACCGGAGCGGTGAGGATCACAGCCCGGCTGTCGATGTCGCGCAGGTCGGTGACGGTGGTCGAGAGCTCCACCGCCACGTCGGCGTCGGCTGCCATCCACTTGCACAGCGACGTCATGCCCTCGAGCCCCCGCCAGCGAGCATGTCCGTCGGGAGGCGTGCCGAATCCGTGGGTCCATTCCGTGACCGCCCCATCCGCCTTGGCCCGCTCGACGAGTTCCGAGAACCTGTCGGATCGCACCGTGAAGAACTGGGCGCCGTGGTCGAAGCGGGCTTCACCGACCCGACGGCTGGCCATGCGGCCGCCCACGCCCCGGCCCTTCTCGAGCACCCGGACCGACCAGCCACGCTCTGCGAGCGTCCGGGCGGCCGCGAGGCCCGAGATCCCTGCACCGATGACCACACAGTCGTCTGCCACGAGGCCACGCTAGACCGGGGTCGCGCAGTTCGGGACAGAGGTCCCTGTACGAGCGACAACGCGTGTGCGTCCACTGGGTCATGGCCAGCGAATCCCGACCGCAGGATCCGGATCTGATCGATCGCCTCGGCAACCGCGTGGCCGAGAACGTGGCAGCCGCGTCCGACCTCGACGGCCGCGACCCGGCGTTCATCAGGGCGATCATGCCTCGGCTCGACGCCGCGTTGCGCTGGTTCGACCCGGAGGTGACCGGATTCGAGAACCTTCCCGACGAAGGCCCGATGCTGATCGTCGGCAACCATTCCGGCGGCGTGTTCATGCCCGACTACTGGGCGTTCCTACGCGAGTGGGTCCGCCAGCGCGGCGCCGAGTCGGCCCTGCACTCACTCGGCTTCGACCTGATCTTCTCGACGCCGGGCACCGGCCAGTTCAGCCGGCGGATGGGCTGTGTGCCGGCCGGCCACGACAACGCCGAGGCGCTGCTCTCCCGTGGCGACGCCGTGCTGGTCTACCCCGGGGGCGACGAGGACGACTACCGGCCGTGGACCGAGCGCCACCGCATCGACCTCCGCCACCACGAAGGCTTCGTGCGGCTGGCCCTGCGCACCCAGGTCCCCGTCATCCCCCTCGTGTCCCACGGCAGCCACGACAGCCTGATCGTCGTCTTCCGTGGCGACGAGCTGGCCCACACTCTCGGGCTCGACCGTCTCCGGATCCACGTCCTCCCGATCGTCTTCGGGCCGTTCGGGCTCGCACCACTCCCCGCCGCCGGCCCCCCGTTCCCGGCCAAGGTCATCTCGCGGATCTGCGAGCCGTTCGATTGGAGTCACTACGGACCCGAGGCCGCCGACGACCCGGAGATCGTCCATCGTTGCTACGAGGAGATGCAGGCGCGCATGCAGGAGAACCTCGACGAACTGGTCGCCCTGCTCCCCCACCCCGTCCGGGCTCGCTTGAGCAAGGCCTTCGGATTCGACCGGCTGCGCAAGGCCTTCGGATGACGCATCGGCGCGTACTCGCAGTCGTGGCCGCGGTCGCGATGCTCGCGACCGCGTGCGGAGACGACGAGGCCGCGGAGCCCACGCCGACCGCGACCTCGACCAGCACCACATCCACGACCAGCACACCCACGACCAGTACACCCACGACCACCCCGCCCGAGCCGTCCTGTGCGGTCGAGGGTCCGCTGGCGCTCCTCGACGAGGCCCTCGCCGCCGCCCGATTGTCGACGCCCAGCGAGTGGTCGGCAGATCCGCAGACGACATCGTTCGCCTCGCGCACCACATCGGGCGAGGAATACGCGGCGCGTCTCGGGCTCGACTGCGGCACCCTTCTCGGCGCGACCGGTGCGCTGGGCGACTCCGACTGGCTCGCAGTGGTGGCGTGGACGGGCTCGCGCGCTGCGTTCGCCGTCCAGACCACGGCCGCACCGTCCACTCCCTACACAGGTGGGGCCTACGTGCAGAACCCCGTCACCGAGGAGCCCGGAGAGTTCGTCGCCGACGACATGTCGACGTGGGCGGCCAGCGGCCCGGACGGCGAGTCGATCGTCCTCGGCCATGTCGACTTCAGTCTCGGCGCCGCGGCCAAGGACTGGGAGATCGGGCCGAGGCTGCCCTTCGAGGAGGAGGTCAACCTGGCGTCCGAGCAGCACGGCATCGACGCGCTGGTCGAGGCCGGCATGCGCAACGTCGGCATCGCCCAGTCGCCCGAGCGGGGCAGCGAGGAGGGCTACATCCAGTTCGTCTCGACCACCGGCCAGATCTCCGTGGCCGATGTTGCACCGACGGGATGGTTCGACCCGATGGCGCCGCGCTATTTCGGTGGCGACACGCGCGTGGAGTCCGTCGACGGTGTCGACGTCCGCATCACCTTGCCCCTGCCCGACGACAACCTCGGGTTCGCCACCGCGGCCGAGGTCGCCTTCGCCTGTGCCGACTTCGTGTGGATCCTCGAGCCCCCGTTCAACGGCACCGTCGACGAGATGGAGGCCACGGCGACAGCCATCTTTGCGACCTCCGAGTGTCAGGCCGGGTGAGCCTTCTAAGCCGGTGATGTCGGTGACGGCCGTGATGCGCTCGGGGCGGAGCCGCACGAGCCATTCGTCGTCGCCGCCGTTGCGAAGTCCGAACTCGTCGGCCCGGTCGGTTCCCATGTAGCGGGCACCGATCCGCGTCGCGAACGCCCGCTTGGGTCCGGGGTCGTCGCGCAGTTCGACGACCCCGTCGAGCTTGACCAATCCGTAGGGCGGCAGTTCCTCGTCGACGACGAGGGAGACGCGGGGGTCGCGGGCGAACGCCTTCGCCTTGCCCGAGGCCTTGGCGGTGTTGAACACGAGATCGAAGCCGTCGGCCCGCTCGTCGAGCACGAACCACACGGGCGTGACCGCGGGCCGTCCCGACTTCGTCACCCATGCGAGCTTGCCGGTGCGGGTGCCCGAAGCCAGGAATCCCCGGGTCTCGTCAAGGTCCAGCGGTCGAGCCATCGTGCTCCCAGATCGTGCGGTGGATTGCGGCGAGCCGAGCCGTCGGGATCTTCTCGACGGCCCGATCGTAGGTCAGCATGCCGTTGATCTCGCCCTCGACATCGGTCGTCTGGGTGTAGATGGCACCGGCGAGCCCCTCGGGGATCAACGACGCGATGACCCCCGTCAGTCGCTCGTAGGCAGCATCGAGCTCTTCCGCAGTCTCGGTGGTCTCGTATCCCCACCCACGATCGGCCCACATGTGGCCGTCGACGGCGAGCTTCAGCCCGCCGTACTCGCCGTAGACGACCGGCCGGTCGCCCTCGAGACCCGGGAACTCGTGCGGGTCCTGGTACAGGTGATGGTCCCGCATCGATCCGGTGCCCGTGTCGACCCATCCACTCGGCCCGTCGACCAGGCGGCTCGGGTCGCGGTCGGCGACATGGGCCAGCGTTGCATCGGTGTCGTGTTGCCCCCACGCCTCGTTGAACGGCACCCAGACGACGATGGACGGGAACGGCATCAGGGCGTCGAGTATGGCGTCGAGCTCGACCCGGAATCCGCCGGGGTCGCGGCCGGGGCTGATCGTCGCCCAGTCCATGTCGGGCGGAGCGGTGCCCTCGGCCATCTCCGCGCCGAAGGCCAGCATGTCGAAGCGGGTGCTCGGCATGTCCTGCCACACCAGGACCCCCAGACGGTCGGCATGCCAATACCAGCGGGCCGGCTCGACCTTGACGTGCTTGCGGATCGTGTTGAACCCCATCGCCTTGGTCGCCTCGATGTCGTAGGTCAACGCCTCGTCGGTCGGTGCCGTGTACAACCCGTCGGGCCACCAGCCCTGGTCGAGCAGTCCCAGATGGAAGAGGATGCGGCCGTTGAGGGCGAGGCGGGCTCGGCCTTCGGCGTCACGCACCACGGCGATCTCGCGAGCCCCGAAGTACGACTCGACCTGGTCGACCACCTCGTCGTCGGCCGAGCCGACCGTCACGACGAGGTCGTGGAGAAACGGGTCGTCGGGCGACCACGGTCGGAGGACATCGAGGACGAGGTCGACGGTCGCTCGACCGTCGACGACAGGCCCGGAGGCCGTCGCCATGTCCTCGCCGTCGCCCGACACCACTGCGTCGACCCGGTATCCCTCCACTGCGCCCGACACGACGACGTGCAGCGTGACGGTCCGATCCGCCAGGCGGGAGCACGCGTGCACGGATTCGATGCACACCGCGGGCACCGGTTCGAGCCAAACGGTCTGCCAGATCCCGGCAACGGCCGTGTACTGGATGGCGAAGGGCTGGAGGGTCTGCTTGCCCACCGGCTGATCGCCGGTGTCGGTCGGGTCGGTGATCGTGACGACCAGTTCCTGGGCCGACCCGGCGACGAGCGCGTCGGTGATGTCGAGATGGAAGGGATCGAAGCCCCCTCGGTGACGTCCGACGACGGACCCGTTGACCGCGACGTCGCAGGCCCAGTCGACTGCACCGAAGTGGAGCCGAAGCCGCTCGCCGGGCGCTCGCTCCGGCGCCTCGAAACGACGGCGCATCGCCAGGCGCTGGTCAGGACGCAGGGGCTCCTCGACCCCGCTCAACGCCGACCCGACGGGGAAGGGAACCAACACGGTGCGATCGAACACCGGATCCCCACCCGGCTCGGTGATCGCCGTCTCCCATGGTCCGTTGAGGTTGACCCAACGAGGGCGCACGAGTTGCGGGCGGGGGTACTCGGGCCACGGGCATCCCCGGTCGACGGATTCGGTCCAACGGGTGACGAGGGCCATCCCCCATGATCACCGCGTCGGCAGACGTGTTGTCGAATCCGTCGGTCGCTCAGATCTCGTCTGCCAGCCACGCGTCGGCGGCCGGCAGACCCTCGAACAACCGGACGACCGGCACGTCGCTCTCGCTGGCCGACATCAGTTCGCGGGTCCGGACGACCTCGCTGACGAGATGGGAGAGAGCCGGACCAGGGGCGACCACGGCCGAGCGGAAGTCGGGCAACCAACGAAACCGACGGCGCAGCGAGGCCACCAACCGGAAGATCTCGTCATCGGAGAGGACGACCTCGTCGGTACCACTGAGGTCCAGGATCATGGCCGTGGACGGCCCCTCGAGCTCCAGCTCGACCGCCCTCGAGATCACGTCGGCGCACTCGGCGGCCGTGATCCGGCCTCCCATCTCGACCCGCCGGACCGTGCCGTCGCGCCACACCTTCACGTGGCCGCCCGCCTGGGCTTCGTCACCGACCATGCTCTGATCGTATTTCGCACCGAGTCGGGGGAGTCGCCCGGGCGACCACTGTCCCACCCGTGCGAGCTGGGTATCGTCGCCGCGACAACGATGAAGGAGTCCGACATGAGCCACCCGTTCCGTTTCGGCGTGCAGGTCAACAACGCCGGCCCCGGCACGAGCTGGGCCGACACCGCCCGGCGGGTCGAGTCGCTGGGGTTCTCCACCCTCGTCATGCCCGACCATTTCGAAGACCAGCTGGCGGTGGCGCCTGCCCTCGCGGTGGCGGCCGAGGCCACCAGCACGCTGCGGGTGGGCGCACTCGTGTTCGGCAACGACTACCGCCATCCCGTGGTGTTGGCCAAGGACATGGCGACCCTCGACGTGCTGTCGAACGGCCGTATGGAGTTCGGCATCGGGGCCGGATGGATGCGTACCGACTACGACGCGGCGGGGATGGACTACGACCGCCCGGGCGTCCGCATCGAACGAATGCTCGAATCGATCGAGATCGTCCGTGGCCTGTTCGGCGACGGTCCGGTCGACTTCCGCGGCGACCACTACGTGATCGACGGGCTCGAAGGTCTGCCCAAGCCGGTCCAGTCGCCCCCTCCCCTCCTCATCGGCGGAGGCGGGAAACGCATGCTCACGATCGCGGCCCAGCTGGCGGACATCGTCGGCGTGACCGCGAACCTGAGGGCCGGCGAGGTCGGTCCCGACGCGGTCGCCGACATCACACCGGCGCGCTTCGACGAGAAACTCGAGTGGGTCCGCGACGCCGCCGGTGACCGGATCGACGACATCGAGCTCAACTCGCTCGTGATGTCGACCCAGGTCGTCGACGACCAGGCCGCGGCGATCGAGGCGACCGCCTCGATGTTCGGCATGAGTACCGACGACGTCGCGGCCACCCCGCTGCTGCTGGTGGGTTCGCCGGACCAGATTGCGGAGCAGCTCGAAGAGCGGCGCGCACGATGGGGGTTCAGCTACTTCATCGTGCAGGGGCTCGACACGGCGGTCGCGCTCGAACCGGTGGTGGCCCGCCTCGCCGGCACCTGATGCCGTGACCGTGGTCAGTCCGCGCCGAAGCCGGGAGGCTTGATCGCCACGACACTGCACCGGACGTCGTCGAGCACCCGCTCGGCCGTGTTGCCGATCATCACGCCCGACACCCCTGAGCGGGCGATCGTGCCCATCACCAGGAGGTTGATGCGGGCCCGCTCGACCAGTCGGCACACGATGTCTTCGGGCCGCCCCTTCACGAGGTGCACGGTCCAGGGCGCCTGGTCGAGACCGGATGCATCGAGCAGGTCGGCCAGCGCCGCGGCGAGACGGTCGTGTTCCTCATCGGCGAGTGCATCGACCGCGTCGTCGTCCATGTGGAGGAACGCCGATTGCCGCAGCGTGGCCTCGCCGTAGAGCTCCCAGGCGTGGACGACATGCAGTTCGCCGCCGAACCGGTCGACCATGCCCGCCGCAAGCTCGAGGATCTTCACGTTGAGCTCGCGCTCGGCCGGGTCCGGGTTGACTGCCGCGAGGACACGCTGGATCCGGGCGCGCGTCGGACGGATGACCCACACCGGGCATGGGCACGACCGCAGGAGACGCTTGATCGTCGCGTGGCCGTCGTGTTCGTCGGTCGTCGTCACGACGACGAGGTCGTGGCCGTCACTCGCCACCCGGTCGAGCACGCAGACGGCGTGATCTCCGGTCTCGACCGCAACCTCGATCTCGAGGTCGTCCTGCGCGGCGGCATAGCGCTCGAGCCGGTTCGACATCGCCGTCCGGTCGGCGGCCTGCACCTCGGCGAAGAAGTCGGCACGATGCAACGCCCGCTGGAGACGCGACGGCTGTGGCGTGACGCCGAAGAGGGTCAGCCGGGCGCCGTTGTCCCGGGCGAGATCTGCCACGCGGCGCACCGCCGACGCGTTGTCGTGTCGACCCGCGGGCGTGAACAAGATGTTGGTGAAACGTCGCATCTCGGCCTCCTCGAGCTGAGGGATCCGCCACCGATCCCACGGTACCGGCGGCGGCGACGAACGGCCCTGGGTCCTACGTCCCGACCGACGGCTACGGTCGCCGCCATGCAGACGACGCGACTCCGGCACCGGCTGGAACGAGAACTCGGCGACGCCGCGTTGGCCGAGCACGCGATCGCCCGCCTCGGCGACGAGATCGTCGAGCGCCTCCTCACGGCCGCCGGCGACCCCGAGACGTCACCGCTCCTGACCTACCGGCCCGAGCCACATGCCGCCGAAGTGATCGACTCGCTCTGGATCCTCGCCTTCGGGAACCGCCGCGACAGCGCCGGGGAAACACTCACTCCCGGACCGGTCAACACCGCGCTCGCCGACGCCGCGGCGGCCTTCCTGGCCGCCCGTCGGGTGCCGTTGATCGCCCAGTGGGAGGTTGCCGACGTCCTCGACGCGCGGGGCGTCGGCGGGGTCATCTCGGTCGGTCCCGACACGGGCGACGACGGGACGACCATCTACCTCAGCACCGCCGGGGTGTTCGAGAAGGGACGCCGGCTCGCTGCCGAGGCGGGCATCGACCCCGGCCGGGTGGGGGTGGTCGCACACGCCGATCACGCCGCGCGATGCCTGCTCACCGCCGCGGCGGCCGGCCTCGACGCAGTGATCCCGGCGGGGATCGCGCTCCCCGCCGACTACGACGCGGAGTCCGACCAGCCCTGGACCCGCGCCCGCGATGCGTTCATCCCCGTGGACCTGATGGCCCGCACCCATCTCGGGTGACGGGCGCGCATCCGTTTGCACGACGAACGCCGTAGAAGCGACGATGTCCCTCGTTCGGGGATGTCCAGACCGCACCGAACCGACTGAACGCGAGCGCCGATGAACGAGCAGAAGCAGGCCCGCATCTCGATCGGCGGGATCTTCGCATCGGTCGCGGTCGGCGCAGGCATCGCACTGGCGGGCTCCTCCGGCAGTGTCGAGGCGGGCGGCATCGCCGTCTTTGCGATCGCGGCGATCCTGGCCTATCTCATCAACTGGGCGGTCTTCGTGCCGTCGTTCGCGGCGCGGACCGAGGCTTACTTCGACCTCACCGGTTCCCTCACCTACATCACCGTCACCGCGGTGGCAGTGGTGGCCTCCGACGGTGTCGATGCCCGGGCGCTGGTCGTTGCCGCGGCGGTGCTGATCTGGGCCCTCCGGCTGGGCTCGTTCCTCTTCCGTCGGGTCCGCCGCGACGGCGGCGACGGCCGTTTCGACTGGATCAAGACCAACTTCCTGCGCTTCCTCATGACCTGGACGCTGCAGGGCCTCTGGGTGCTGCTCACCCTCGCAGCCGCGCTCGCCGTGATCACCGCCGAGGAACGGGAGGACGTCGACGTCTTCCTCGTCGCCGGGATGGCGATCTGGGTGATCGGATTCGCCATCGAGGTGACCGCCGACCGGCAGAAGAGCGCGTTCCGGGCCGACCCGGCCAACGACGGTCGTTTCATCACGACCGGCTTGTGGGCGTGGTCACGCCACCCCAACTACTTCGGCGAGATCACCCTCTGGACCGGCATCGCGATCACCGCCCTCCCGATCCTGAGCGGATGGCGTTGGCTCATGCTCGTGTCGCCGGTCTTCGTGGTGCTGCTCCTCACCCGCATCAGCGGCATTCCGATGCTCGAACGACGGGCCGAGAAGCGCTGGGGCACCGACCCCGCGTTCCGGGCCTACACCGATTCGACACCGGCGCTGGTGCTCCGCCCACCTCGGTCCTGAGCGGCACGGACTACTCGGAACCCGATCTCCCGCTCGAGGGCGAGCGCCAGCAGTCCGGCCCGCTCCTCCGCGGCGAAGACCTCGAGATCGGCACCCGCATCCGGCGCCACCTGGAGGGCGATCTCGACGCTCGCCTCCGCGATATCGACGTCGACCTCCTGCACCACCCGCTGATAGGTGCGGTCGAGCCCGATGCCCACGCGCAGGAGACCGGCCAACACCCGCACTCGCTGCTGATCCGGCTCCGACAGGGCTGAGTACTCGGCGTGGCGGCCGCGGGGCATGCTCTTGCGGTGGTAGCGGGCCACGAGCGCGATCAACTCGAGCTCCTGCTCGGTGAACCCCAAGAGCTGCTCGCTGTGCCTGATCAGGTAGTAGCTGTGTTTGTGGTGGGCGGCATGGGCGATGAACCGGCCGACATTGTGGAGCACGCCGGCGGCCTCGAGGATCTGGCGTTCGGGTTCGCCGAGTTCGTGGATCGATGCCGTTTGGTCGAAGAGGGCCAGCGCCAGATCAGTCGCGTGCTCGGCATGGGCGACGTCTTCGTCGTAGCGATGCGCAACGGCCAGGACGCTGCGACGCCGCAGATCCGACAGGTGGTGCAGCGCCCCCCTGACCCCGTCCCGCCGGTTGATGCGGTCGAGCACGACGCCCTCGCGCAGTGCATGGGGCGAGACGACCATCTCCTTGATCCGGAACGCCCGGAACAGCTGTTGCAGGAGGAGCGACCCGGCGACGATGACATCGGCGCGTGCGTCGTCGAGCCCGGGCAGACCGATCCGGTCCTCGGGCCGGGGGCGGGCCACGAGCGCCTCGACGGCAGCATCGACGGCGGCCCGCGTGAGCACCAGGTTGTCGACCGTTCGCACCGCCCGACCATCGAGGCGGGCGGCGATCGCCGCGACCGTCTCGATCGTGCCGGAGCAGCCGATGGCGAGGTCGTGGCCGAGCTCTCTCACCTCGATGGCCACGGGCGAGAGAAACGACTTCACGAACGACTTCAGGCGCTTGACCGAGCCGGGCTCGATGACCCCGCCCGGCATGAAGCCGTCGGTCAGGCGGATGTGGCCCATCTTCATGGACCGCAACAGCAACGGCTCGGTCTCGCGTCCGACCACCACCTCGGTCGAGCCGCCGCCGATGTCGATCACGAGATGGTTCCCGGTGCCGGCGGCAACGGCGCTGAGTGCGCCGAGCTGGATCAGCCGCGCCTCCTCGACGCCGGCGATGACCTCGATCCGGACGCCCGTCGCCTGCCGGACCTTGTCGAGGAATGCCCGCGGATCGTCCGACTCGCGCACCGCGCTCGTGGCCACCGCCACCAGCTCCGCGTCGTAGGCCGTCGCGATCTGCGCGAATCGGTCGATCGCGGCAACCGTCCGTTCGACCGCCTCCGGGTCGAGCGACTTCATGTCGCGCTCGCCGGAGCCGAGCCTGA
Source organism: Acidimicrobiales bacterium (assembly GCA_040263275.1). Taxonomy (GTDB): domain Bacteria; phylum Actinomycetota; class Acidimicrobiia; order Acidimicrobiales; family Aldehydirespiratoraceae; genus JAJRXC01. The sequence continues at coordinate 12,584 of JBDQKM010000016.1, read as the reverse complement.
CCTTCTCCTTCTCGCGGGCCAACACGTCGATCGGCCCGAGCGGCGTTGCCCGGGCGATCACGAGGTGCACGGAATTTGTGCCCACGTCGATCGCCGCGAGCGGGCGCTCGTCCACCGGCGGCAGGTCACGCATCACGGCACCCTACGCTCCCCCGTCACAACGGTGTCAGACACTCGTCACGGCCGGGTACGGCTCGTGGGAGAATGCGGGCGATGGCACACCAGATCAATCGTCCGAAGCGCTGGCCCGGCCCGCCCGACGAGGCAGAGGCGAACCGTGCGACTCATCTCTGGGACGACGGGTGGTGCAACCGGTGCGGGTGCCGTGACCGGCACATCCACGCCGAATGGCCGTGCGGGGCGACGGTCCCACGGGAAGTGCTCACCATCGACGACGACACCCCCCGAGGACGCCGAGCCGGTCACCGACGAGTTCGAACCCGAGACGATCACGATCTTCACCCACCCCCGTCTACTCGTCGAGGGGGACGACTACGGGGTGCAGCTGAGGAGCACGGCGGGAGGCGCAACCGTGCGCCTGTCGCCGTACGAGGCCGCGAAGCTCACCCGCGCCCTCGATCGGCACCTGGGATCCCGCGACTCCTCGGCCTGAGGAAGCCACGGCCCGGGGCCGCACGCCTCGCCCTGCGTGCGGCTGACTCGTAGTGTTCCCCTGGTGCCGCTCACCGCATCAGAGATCGCCCGCTACGAGTCCGACGGGGTGCTCGCACCGGCCGGCCGGTTGTCGCCCGCCACTGTGGCCGAACTCGAGGCCGAACTCGAACGCTTCCTCGGGATCAACACCTGGCCCAACGCCGACTTCATCCCCAACGTGATCGACCGCATGCCCGAATGGCGCCGGTTCGCGATGCTGCCCGAGTTGGTCGACCCGGTGCGGGCCCTGATCGGCGACGACGTGATCCTCTGGGGATCAGGCCTCTTCTGCAAGCGCGCGACCGGAGGCCGCGGCACACCGTGGCATCAGGACGGGCAGTACTGGCCGATCCGCCCGCTGGCCACGGTGACCGCCTGGATCGCCATCGATGGCGTCGACACCGAGAACGGCTGCCTGCGGGTCATCCCGGGTTCGCATCGCGAGCGATCACTGTTGACCCATGCGCAGAACGACAGCCCGGAACTGATCCTCAACCAGGAGTTGTCTCCCGAGCTGTGGGCGGGGACCGAACCGCTCGACATCGTCCTCGAGCCCGGCGAGTTCTCGCTCCACGACGTCTACATGATCCACGGCGCCAACCCGAACGCATCGGGTCGCAGACGGGCAGGCCTGGCATTTCGCTACATGCCGGCGACGTCGCACTACGACCGCGATCTCGCGCGGGCCCAGGAGGCCGAGATGAACCTCCGCTTCATGGTCGACCGGAAGCTCTTCCTCGTCAGTGGCGAGAACCGCCACCCCGGCAACGACATCAGTCGATGACCGGCGTGAGGACCACTCAGCTCGACAACCTGCTGGTGCTCGACACCGCCGACACGCAGATGGTCGTCGACCTCGATCACGGCGTCCCCCATGTCGTGCACTTCGGCGATCCGCTGGGCCTCGGCGCCACGACCGACGATCGGGCCGCGCTCGCGGCCCTTCTGACACGGCCCCGTGGACCGGCGTCGTTGGCGGTCTCGGCGCCGGCCTCGCTGTGTCCGGAGGCCGCCGCCGGGTGGCCGGGGCGACCCGGCCTGCGCGGTCACCGACCCGACGGCTCCGGCTCGGCGCCGCGTTTCGAACCCGCGGCGCTCGACATCGACGACGCCACGATCTCGATCACCGCGACCGACGCTGATGCTGCGCTCACGCTCGTGACCCACCTCGCGCTGATGCCGGCGTCGATCCGCGTCCGGCTCGAACTGCGCAACGACGGTGACACCCCCTATCAGCTCGAGGACCTGACCATCACGGTGCCGGTGCCGTCGCGGGCCGACGAACTGATGCGGCTGGCGGGCCGCTGGTCACTGGAGTTCCAGCCCCGTCGCCACGAGTGGAGCGGCGGCACGCTGTCGTTCGACAACCGCCGGGGACGGACCTCGCACGACCGGGTCAGCGCCGTCTTCGTGGGCGAGACCGGCTTCGACCACAACCACGGCGACGTGTGGGGCTTCACGCTGGGGTGGAGCGGCAGCGCCACCACCTCGGCGGACGTGCTCCCGGACGGGCGACGGGTCGTGCAGATGGGCGCCCTGCTCACGAGCGGCGACATCTCGCTCGCGTCGGGCGAGACGTTCTCCACGCCGTGGCTGGAGTGCGCCGCGTCGGCACGCGGGCTCAACGGCGTGAGCCAGGCGTTTCACGCGTCGATCCGGTCCGACCCTGCGCACCCCTCGGTCGACCGTCCTCGTCCGGTGGTGCTCAACACCTGGGAGGCCGTGTACTTCGATCACGACCTCGACACGCTCCGAGCGCTCGCAGCAGAGGCGGCCGCCGTCGGGTGTGAACGGTTCGTGCTCGACGACGGCTGGTTCCACGGACGCCGCGATGATCGCCGCGGCCTGGGCGACTGGTGGGTCGACGCCGACGTGTGGCCCGACGGCCTCTCGCCGCTGATCGACGAGGTGACCCGGCTCGGGATGGAGTTCGGCATCTGGGTCGAGCCCGAGATGGTCAACCGGGACTCCGACCTCTACCGAACCCATCCCGACTGGGTGCTGGCCGACGAGCCCGACGATGCGCCGGTCGGCCGCCATCAGCTGGTGCTCGACCTCACCCGGCCCGAGGTGCACGAGTACCTGTTCGACCGACTCGACGACCTGTTGTCGGCGCACGAGATCGCCTTCGTGAAGTGGGACATGAACCGCGACCACGTGGCTGTCGACCGGCGGTCGTCGGGGTCGATGCACGGACAGGTGCCGAGTCTCTACGCCCTGTGGGATCGACTGCGCGCCGCCCACCCGACCGTCGAGCTCGAGAGCTGCTCGTCGGGCGGCGGTCGGGCCGACTTCGAGATCCTGCGACGGGCCGAACGCATCTGGACCAGCGACACCAACGACGCGCTCGAGCGCCAACGCATCCAACAGGGCTGCTCGCTGCTGTTCCCGCCCGAGGTCATGGGCGCCCACATCGGTCCGCCGACCGCCCACACGACCGGCCGCACCCACTCCTTGGGGTTCCGTGCCGCCACCGCCTTCTTCGGCCATCTCGGCATCGAGTGGAATCTGCTGACCGCGACCGACAAGGACCGCAGCCGACTGGCCGAGGTCATCGCCACCCACAAGCGGTTCCGCCCCCTGCTCCACGGTGGCGCGGTGTGGCGGCTCGACCTCGACGACGACCACACGCTGGCGCACATGGTGGTCGCCCTCGATCGCCGATCTGCGCTGCTGTCGTACAGCCGGCTCACCCAGTCGGAATTCACGGTGCCCCCACCGATCCGACTGGTCGGCCTCGACCCGGACCGGCAGTACCGGCTCGACGTGGTGCACCTCGGCGGTCGGCCGCGAGGCCTGGCCGAGGTGCAGGTCAGTTGGCTCGAGTCGGGCCTCACGGCCTCCGGTCGGCTACTCGAGACGGTCGGCCTTCCCGCCCCCCTCCTCCACCCGGAGAACGCCATCGTCGTCTCGATCGTCGCCCGCTGATCAGCAGCGGGTCGGGCGCGCAGCCCCTCCGGTACAATCCGATGTTGGTCCGGGCCCGGCCCCCACCACCGCAGCACCCTCTTCGAAGCGAGAACGAACCCATGAGCCTGTACGCCGCGTACCTGAACGAGATCGAGGAACGAAAGGCCGACGGCCTCCACCCGAAGCCGATCGACGGCGCCGATCTCCTGGCCGAGGTCGTCGGGCACATCGAAGACGCGGGCAGCGAGCACCGCGACGACTGCCTGCAGTTCTTCATCTACAACGTGCTCCCGGGCACCACGAGCGCCGCGGTGCTCAAGGCGAGGGTCCTCAAGGACATCATCCTCGGGTCCCGGACGGTCACCGAGATCTCGCAGGAGTCGGCGTTCGAACAGCTGTCACACATGAAGGGCGGCCCGTCGATCGAGGCACTGCTCGACCTCCTGCTCGGTGACGACGACGGCATTGCGCGCCAAGCCGCCGACGTGCTGAAGACGCAGGTGTTCCTCTACGAAGCCGACATGGCGCGGCTCGCCGAGGCCCACAGTGCCGGCAACGCTCTCGCCACCGAGGTGCTCGAGAGCTACGCGCAGGCCGAGTTCTTCACCCGGCTCCCCGAGATCGACGAGGAGATCGAGGTCGTCACCTATGTCGCCGGTGTCGGCGACATCTCCACCGATCTTCTCTCCCCCGGTGCCGACGCACACTCCCGCTCCGATCGTGAGTTGCACGGCAAGAGCATGTTCGAGCACGACACGGCCCGGCAGCAGGAACTGCTCGACCTTCAAGCCCAGCACCCAGACAAGCGGGTCCTGCTGGTCGCCGAGAAGGGCACGATGGGCGTGGGCTCGTCGCGCATGTCCGGCGTCAACAACGTGGCCCTTTGGATCGGCAAGCAGGCCAGTCCTTTCGTGCCGTTCATCAACTACGCCCCGATCGTCGGCGGCACCAACGGCATCTCCCCGATCTTCCTCACCACCGTCGGCGTCACCGGCGGCATCGGCCTCGACCTCAAGAACTGGGTGACCACGTTCGACGACGACGGTGAACTGATCGTCGACGACGACGGCGAGGCCGTGCTCGAGCAGACCTACTCGATCGACACCGGCACCGTCTTCACCATCAACACCAGGACCAAGACCCTCCACTCCGCCGACGGCACCGAAGTGATGGACATCTCCTCGGCGTTCACACCCCAGAAGGTCGAGTTCATGAAGGCGGGCGGCTCGTACGCCATCGTCTTCGGCAAGAAGCTCCAGACCTTTGCGGCCAACACCCTCGGCATCGACGCACCGGCGGTCTTCGCCCCGTCGGCCGAGGTCACCCACGAGGGTCAGGGCCTCACCGCGGTCGAGAAGATCTTCAACCGCAACGCGGTCGGCACCTCCGGCGCGACGCTCCACGCCGGTTCCTACACCCGGGTCGAGGTCAACATCGTCGGTTCCCAGGACACCACCGGCCTGATGACCTCCCAAGAGCTCGAATCGATGGCGTCCACCGTCATCTCCCCCATCGTCGACGCCGGCTATCAGTCGGGTTGCCACACGGCGTCGGTCTGGGATTCGCGTGCCCAGGAGAACATCCCGCGGCTCATGAAGTTCATGAACGACTTCGGCATGATCACCGCACGCGACCCCGAGCACGGCTACGCGCCGATGACCGACGTGATCCACAAGGTTCTCAACGACATCACCGTCGACGACTGGGCGATCATCATCGGCGGCGACTCCCACACCCGCATGTCGAAGGGCGTGGCGTTCGGCGCCGACTCGGGCACCGTCGCCCTCGCGCTCGCCACCGGCGAAGCCTCGATGCCGATCCCGGAATCGGTCAAGGTCACGTTCAAGGGCAACATGGCGTCGCACATGGACTTCCGCGATGTCGTCCACGCCACGCAGGCACAGATGCTCAAGGAATTCGACGGCGAAAACGTCTTCCAGGGCCGCGTGATCGAAGTCCACATCGGCACCCTCGCTTCGGATCAGGCGTTCACGTTCACCGACTGGACCGCCGAGATGAAGGCCAAGGCGTCCATCTGCATCTCCGACGGTGACACCCTCATCGAGTCGCTCGTGATCGCTCGTGATCGCATCCAGATCATGATCGACAAGGGGATGGACAACGCCAACGGTGTCCTTCAGGGCCTCGTCGACAAGGCCAACAAGCGCATCGACGAGATCCGGAACGGCGACCGCCCTCCCCTCGCGCCCGACGCCGACGCCCAGTACTACGCCGACTTCACCGTCGACCTCGACGCCATCGACGAGCCGATGATCGCCGATCCCGACGTCAACAACGACGACCCGTCGAAGCGCTACACCCACGACACGATCCGTGAGCTGTCGCACTACGAGGGCACCAAGTCCGTCGACCTCGGCTTCATCGGTTCGTGCATGGTCCACAAGGGGGACATGAAGATCCTCGCCCAGATGCTGCGCAACCTCGAGGCCCAGCACGGCGCGGTCGAGTTCCAGGCGCCGCTCGTCGTCGCCCCGCCCACGTACAACATCGTCGACGAGCTCGGGGCCGAAGGCGATTGGGAGGTGCTCTCTCGCTACGCCGGCTTCGAGTTCGACGACACCGATCCGAAGAACGCCGCTCGCACCAGCTACGAGAACATCCTGTATCTGGAGCGCCCCGGCTGCAATCTCTGCATGGGCAACCAGGAGAAGGCCGAGCCGGGCGACACCGTCATGGCCACATCCACCCGTCTCTTCCAGGGACGTGTCGTGAAGGACTCCGACGAGAAGCGAGGCGAATCACTGCTCGCCTCGACGCCAGTCGTCGTGCTCTCGTCGGTCCTCGGCCGCACGCCGACCATCGAGGAGTACAAGGCCGCCGTCGACGGCATCGACCTCACCCGCTTCGAGCCGCCCGAAGAGGAGCTCACCGCGACACCGGTGTCGATCGGCCGCTGAGCGGGTCGGCTGCCAGCACTCAGCCCTCGATGGCGTCGCGGCCAACCCCCACGTAGGTCTCGTTGGTCGCGAGCGCGGCGATGCGATGCACGACGCGCCGTTCGCTCGCGTCGTTGACGGCGTAGTGCTGCACGGCCTGCTGGTCCCACAGCAGGAGGTCGCCTTCGGTCCAACGGTGGCGGAAGCCGTACTCGGGCTTCTGCATGTGGCGCAGGAGCAGGTCGAGCAGCATCTCCGCCTCGAGACGCCCGACGCCACGGATGAAGCGCGTGTAGACGGTGTTGACGGTCAACCACTTGCGGCCCGTCACCGTGTGTTCCTTCACCACCGGGTGGCTGTGGATCAGGCCCTTGCCGAGAGCGTCGGCCACCAGCTGACCGAGATCGTGGCCGCCCTGCCAGGCGAGTTCGTAGAGCGATCCGTAGTCGTGGACCGCCTCGAGGCCCTCGAGCAGCTCCTGGAACTTGGGCGACAGACCCTCGTAGGCGAGTGCGGTGCTGACGAACGCGGTGTCGCCGCCGGTCGGCGGGATCTGCTTGCCGTGCAGCAGGTTGACCAGCGGCGGGTTCTCGAGGAACGTCTCGTCGGCGTGCCACATGCTCGCCGTGTGACCGGCCTCGGAGTCGATCACCGTGATCTCGGGCACCGTGGGGTGATCACCGAACTGGTCGGTCTTGTTCTCCTCGAGGTCGCCGAAGCGGCGGGCCAGTTGCAGATGCTGATCCGGCGTCATCTCGGCTGCGTCGATCGACACAACCTGATGGGCGTAGAGCGCCTCGGCGACGGCGTCGACCGTTGCGTCGTCGAGCCCGGCCCGGAAGTCGATGCCCTCGATCCGCGCACCGATGTTGGTGCCCACCTTCTGAACCTGCATCCGAGACCTCTCTCCTGTGGGAGCGCAGTCTGCCATCAGGACCGGGGGGCGAACGAACCCCTGGCCGGTCATCACGCAACCGCGACGTCGGTCTGGGCGAAGTCGTCGCCCACGAACAACAGCGGCTGCCCGAGCCGACGCGAGAGTGCGTAGGAGAACGTGTCGCCGAAGTTGAGTCCGGCTTCGTGGCGGCCCTTGCCGAATCGACGCCAGCCGACGAGTGCCTCCTGGGCGAGCTCGGCATCGACCGGCACGATCTCGACCTCGATGCGGTCGAGCAGTTCCTCGAGCAGCTGTGTGCCCGCAGGGCCGGTCCTGGCCTCGATGACGATCCCGAGTTCGACCCGGGTGGCGGCCGACATCACACACCGTTCGTCGAGGAGGCGACGTTGGAGGAGGTCGCCGCCGGGTTCGGCGAACAACAGGGCGATGATGGCCGACGTGTCGACGACGATCACGTCGGCAGCCCGTGTTCGTCGTAGCCGATGATGTCGTCGGGGTCGCGTTGGTCGATCGCGTGCAGTTCGCAGAAGCGCTGAACGATGTCGTCGAGACCCCGGTTGCTCCGTCGCCGACGTTCGACTTCGAGCCGCGCTTCCAGCGACGCGACCACGGCATCGGTGATCGACTCGCCCGTCAACGCCGCAAGGTCACGCGCCAACTGGTCTGCCCGCTCACTCTTGATGCTCAGGGCCATAGGCACCTTTCTACCTTGTGAGGCGGAGAGGTGTCAACGGTCGCGCCCGCCCGGTGCGCGAGGATGACGAACCCGATGAGAGGGAGCCGACCATGAGCGACACCACACCGCGACCCAGCGCCATGCCGCAGGACTCGTTGCGGGCGCCCACCCGTCTCGCCTCGATGTACTTCGACGTCCGCGAACGCGTCGTCGGCACCGTCGCGATGCTCGACGACGACCAGCTCGCAACGCCGGTGCCGGCGTGTCCGGAGTGGACGGTCCACGCGCTCGTCGCCCACCTCGTGGCCATGCCGATGGCCATCGTCGCCGGCGACATTCCGGAGGCGGTCATGGGCGGCGGCGACCCCAACCCGTGGCTCGCTCAGCTCGTCGCCGACAACCAGCATCGAACCGTGTCCGATCTCGCCCGCTGGTGGGCCAGCGACGACGACGCCCTCGCCGCCACCCTCGCCGGCGCCGGGCTCCTGCTCGCCGACCTCTTCACCCACGAAGGCGACCTGCACGGCGCCCTCGGCTCGACCGCGCACCGCAACACCCCCGAGCTCGATTCACAGATCGACGCCGCGATGGCCGGACTCCAGAAGGACATCACCGCCGCCGGCCTGCCCCCCATCGCGGTCGACAGCGGCACGGAACGGCGGGTCTCCGCCGACGGCACGCCCGGATGGACGCTGCGCACCGGATTCTGGGAAGCCCACCGCGTGTTCAACAGCCGCCGCACCCCCGAGGAGGTCCTCGCCTTGCCGCACGACGGCGACCCGTCGATCTACTTCGACGTCATGCACGAGCACCTTCCGTTGCCCGGGACGAGTCTCGGAGAACACTGACCGACCGACACCTGGGTGTGCTATCCAGGCGCCATGGGGCGATTCGACGGCAAGGTGGCATTCATCACGGGCGGAGCGAGGGGCCAGGGACGCGCCCACGCGCTGGCGTTGGCGCGTGAGGGCGCCGATGTCTGCGTGGTCGACCGCTGTGCGCCGATCGACACCGTGCCGTACTCCCTCGCCGACGCCGACGACCTCGCCCATACCGTTGCCCTGATCGAACAGAAGGGCCGCCGAGCGATGTCGCTCGAGGTCGACGTGCGGGACAGCGCCGCGGTCACCGCCGCGGTCGCGGCCACGGTCGAGGGATTCGGGGCACTCGACATCGCCGTCGCCAACGCCGGCGTGGTGGGCTTCGGTCGCTTCTGGGAGATCACCGACGAGATGTGGGCCGACATGATCGCGGTGAACCTGACGGGCACGTTCAACACGATGCGCGCCGCGGTCGTGCCGATGCTCGAACGCGGCACAGGGCGCATCATCGCCACCTCGTCGATGGCCGGACGTATGGGCAACCCGAACCTCGCCCACTATGTCGCCAGCAAGTGGGGCATCATCGGGCTGGTCAAGACCCTCGCCCTGGAGGTCGCGAGCCAGGGCATCACGGTCAACGCGGTCTGTCCGGCCGCCGTCGACACCGACATGGTGCACAACCCCGCCCTCTACAGCCTGTTCTGCCCCGACCTCGTCGACCCCACCAAGGAAGAGGTCACACCCCGCTACGAGGCCACCAACCCGATGCGGGTGCCGTGGATCGACGCGGCAGAGGTCGCAGCGGCCGTGCTCTACCTGGCCTCCGACGAAGCCCGTCATGTGACCGGTAGCACGGTCGATGTGAGTCTCGGCAGCGCCGCCGGAATGCCCTGAGCCAGCCTTCTCACCCCAATCGGAACGCCGCTGCGGAACCCGGCCTTCGCCGACGTCATCGGGCCGTTGGACCCTTCTGCCCTGCGTGCCCCGCCCCGACAATGAGTCCGTGTCAGGACTGCTCCTCGGCCGCATCCGCGGCATCGAAGTGCGCATCAATTGGAGCGTCGCCGTCATCGCGTGGCTGCTCACGTGGTCGCTGGCGAGCAACGTCTTTCCCTCCCTGAGTCCCGGCTCCACCGAGGTGGAGCACTGGATCGCGGCCGGATTCACGGCCGTCGGATTCCTCGTTGGACTGCTGGCTCACGAGATGGGCCACTCCGTCGTCGCTCAACGCAACGGGGTGGAGGTTCGCTCGATCACGCTGTGGTTGTTCGGCGGGATCGCCCAGCTCGGCGACGAACCGACCGATCCGGGTGCCGCGCTGCGAATCGCCGCGGCCGGCCCCGTCGTGAGCGTCGGGCTGGGGGTCACCGGGCTGGCGTTGCGTCTCGCGGCCGGCGACACGCTCACCGGCGCGGCGCTCCTGTGGTTCGGCTCCATGAGCATGGTCCTGGCCCTGTTCAACCTCCTGCCCGCCTTCCCCCTCGACGGGGGCCGCATCTACCAGGCCTGGATCTGGCGGCGGACCGGCGATCGCGGCGCCGCGACGCGCCGTGCAGCGGGCGCCGGTCGGGTCATCGGCGCGGGGATGATCATGCTCGGCCTGCTGGAGGCGCTGGCCGGCGGATTGCTTGGCGGGCTCTGGCTGGTGATGCTCGGATGGTTCCTCCGAGAGGCGGGCCAGGCAGAGGTCGCCCACAGCCGAGTGTCTCCCATCGTGGAGAAGCTCACCGTGGCCGAAGTCATGAGCGCCGATCCGGTGGTGGTGAAGGCCCGAACTCGGCTCGATGCCTTTGTCGAGGACCGGTTTCACGGAGGCCGTCACGCCGCCTACCCCGTGCTCGACGATGCCTCGAGCGTGGTCGGGCTGCTGACGATCAACTCCTTGCGCCTGATCCCCCGCAGTGTCTGGCACGAGCGGACGATCGAGGAGTGCATGACCCCGTTGAGCGGTATTCCCGTGGTCGAATCGACCTCCCCGATGACCGCGTTGTTGGGAGTACTCGACGGGCGCAGCGACCGGCGCGCCCTCGTCGTCGATGCCGGCCGGCTCGTCGGCATCGCCGGCAGATTCTGATCAGTCATCGACATGATCCTTCCTCGCCCACAGCACTCAGCTGCGGACGCTCAGATCACGCCCGATACACAAAATTCCTGACAGACCCCTCACCGGATCCGGCGAGGAAGGCTTCGCCATCGTGACGCTGAATCCGGTCGCCGCGGCGACAACCACCACGTCGACGACGACGACAACCGCTCCCTCGACTTCCGCCGACGACGAGTAGGGGCACCGCAGACAGTTGGTTCGGCTCAGACTCGGTCCGGCAGTCGGGGCGCGATGTTCTTTGACGCAGACCGAGTCCCGGTTGGACGGCGGGCCGGTGGCGCAGTACTCGTACAACCCAGACCTAGTCGTCACGTTCGTCGCACGCGAGGCTGTGGCATGGCAGAGTTCCCGCTCTCATCAAAGTCAATAGCCTTGTTGGCGGGGCGGGCTGACCGCTTCGTGAGGTGACTCCCGCCATGGAATCGATCAGCAACTTCAGGGAACTCGGCGGCCTGCCCGTCGCCGATGGCGCTATCGGCCCGGGCCGATTGTTTCGTTCCGGCCATCTGGGCCGGCTCTCCGACGCCGAGGCGGACCGACTCGGCGAGCTCGGTATCCGCACGATTCTCGATCTGCGCAGCGACCGTGACATCGCCGACGAGGGCCCGGATCGAGTGCCTGCCGGTATCCAGCATCACCGCGTGCCGATCCACGACGACGCCGGCGGCGGTGCGGGAATGCGCGAGATCATCATGCGGGGCGATCTCGACGAGCTGCGCGAGATGATGGGCGAGGGCCGGGGCCACGCGCTGGCCCGAGACGGATCCGCCCAGTTCGTGCAGAACCCGCAACGCCGAGCCGCGTTCGCCGCGGCGATGGGGATCGTTCTCGACCCCGACAACTGGCCCGTGCTCTGGCACTGCTCAGGCGGCAAGGACCGGGCCGGCTGGGTGGCGACATCGGCACTGCTCCTCGCCGGCGCGTCGACCGAAACCATCGTCGAGCACTATGTCGAGAGCAACACGGCCGTCGGGGCAGCAGCGTGGCTCGAGGATGGCGAGCTGAAAGACCTGATCACGCCATTCCTCGGTGTGCACGAGGACTACGTACGCGCCCAACTCGCGGCGGTCGAGGAGCTGTGGGGCGGCGCCGAAGGTCTGTTCAGCGACGGCTACGGAATCGGGCCGGACGCGGTCGACCGGTTCCTCGCCGCGCTGGTAGCGACCGACACCCAGGCCTGAACTGCCTCAGCCGGTCAGTGACCGCACCATGAGGTCGACGGGAACGAAGTTGGTGCGGCTGCGCGTCCACGGCTGCCCCGACTCAGGGTCGTAGTCGGCGGGAAGATCCACGCCTTCCGGGACTGCGGCGGAGAGGCCGGCTCCTCGAGCCGCCATGAGGCACCGACCCGCGTGGTCGGCATGGCCGAGCACACCGGCCCGACCAGCGGTGAGGCCGGCCTCGTCCAGCAGCCGGAGCCCCTTCTCGAGCACACCCATCGTGCTCAGGTAGATGACTGAACCGTCGTCGTCGTAGTCGGGCTCGACGGAGATGACCTCGCCCACGCCCAGCTCCGCGAGCACGCGGGCCACCTCCCATTGGGCGACGATCAGCACCGGATGCCGATCCACGAACGCGGCGGCCTCGCGGGCCAGGGCCTCGTTGACCGGTCCCGGTTCCAGCG
>JBDQKM010000015.1:0-29919 GCA_040263275.1 Acidimicrobiales bacterium | reverse complement strand
GCCTCGGCGGTCGAGCAGGTGGTGATCGACCAGGAGTTCCGCGCGGCCGGGGTCCGTCGTCCTCATCTGCAGGTCGCGGCATGGGCCCTGCCCACCCTCATCGCCCACGGCACCGAGGCCCAGCAGCAGCGATGGGTCGGCCCCTCGCTGCGGCAGGAGATCATGTGGTGCCAGCTCTTCTCCGAGCCCGAAGCCGGTTCGGATCTGGCCTCACTCCGCATGAAGGCGGTGCGCGACGGCGACGGTTGGCGACTCACCGGCCAGAAGGTGTGGACGTCGATGGCCCACACCGCCCAGTGGGGGATCTGTCTGGCCCGCACGGCCCCCGACCGTCCGAACCACGACGGCATCTCCTGCTTCTTCGTCGACATGGCCAGCGACGGGATCGAGATACGGCCGCTACGCGAGATCAACGGCGACGCCTGGTTCAACGAAGTCTTCTTCGACGACGTGTTCGTTCCCGACGACTGTGTGATCGGCGAGGTGAACGACGGCTGGCGGGCGGGGCGGACGACGCTGGCCAACGAGCGGGTGTCGATGGGATCCGGCGCCTCGATCGGCGCCGGCGTGCAGGCGCTCGTCGGCCTGCTCGGCGACGACGTCACGCCACACGCCCAGGCCGAGGTCGGTCGCTTGCTCGCGCGCGAAGCGGCGCTCGCCGCCCTGCGCAACCGCATGACCATCCGATCGTTGGCCGGGGCCGACGCCGGTCCGGAGGCGAGCGTGGTCAAGCTCCTGGGGGTCATCCACGACCAGGACGTCCAGGAGGTCGGCATGACGCTCTTCGGGCCCGACGCGGCCGCCGCCGCGGGTGACGCCGCGGGCTGGGTGAGTTCGTTCCTGTGGAATCGCAGCCTCACCATCGCGGGCGGCACGAGCGAGGTGCAGCGCAACGTGATCGGCGAACGGCTGCTCGGGCTCCCTCGCGACGCCTGACCCTGACGGCTCCGTCCGGGCCGGTACGGTCTGCGCCATGCGATTCCCCCTCGTGCGGCTCCTGTCCGTCCTTCTCGCGCTGGCGGTCGTCGCCGCCGCATGCACCGATGACCCCGAGTCGGCCACGACCGGCGACGACGGGGTGGACGAGAACGTCGACGGGAACGCCGGTGAGAACGCCGAGCCGGACAGTGATGCCGCGGAGTCGGAGCGCACCGACACCGCCACCGAGTCCGACGACAGCCCCGACGCGCCGGCCGACCCCACCGACTTTTGCGAGACGTCGGCGGCCGCGTCATCGCTGGCCGACGCCTTCGATCCGCTGAGCGCGACGGCGGCCGAGATCGAGGACTTCTATCGGACGCTGCTCTCGCTCGTCGACGAGGCCCTGGTCGACATTCCCGCCGCTGTGGCCGACGCCATGGCGGTCCAGCGTCGGGTCACGGTCGAGACGATCGACGTGCTCGCCGCCAACGACTGGGACTACGAACCCGCCCTCGATCAACTGACCCCGATCTATCTCGCTGACGACTATGTGGCAGCCGACCGGCAACTCGAGGCCTACGACGCCGATGTCTGCGGATTCGAGCCGGAGGAGTCCGAACCGACGGTCGAACCGCCGGTCGAGGAGCCTGCTGAGGTCCCTGCGGAGTACGTCGCCTACTGCAACACCGCCTTCGAGGCATCACAGGCCGAGGAACTGGGCTTCGATGCCGACGCGGCCGAGGCCGAGGCGTTCTACACCGGACTGCTGGACCGGCTCGAACAGCTTCTGTCGCTCGCGCCTCCCGAACTCGTCGACGCGCTCAGCACCATCCGGGGCAACTCCACCGAGGTGGTCTCGATCTTCGTGAGCGTCGACTGGGATCTCGATGCCGGCTTCGCGCTCGTCGAGGAGCGGGCGTCGGACCCTGCGGTCTCCGATGAGATGGATGCGGCCATCGACGTGGTCGAAGCCTTCGACGCCGACGTGTGCGGCCTCTTCTTCTGAGCCCAGACCGCTCGAGGTCAGGGCGCTACTGTGCCCGGATGATCTGCTCCCCGTAGCGCTCGAGGGTCTCGACGGCGTGGGCGATCGAGTCGCCGGGCACGCTCACACTGCTCCAGTTCACCCCCAGCGTGGCGAGTTCGGCCAGGCCGGTGAGGTGTTCGTCGGCGTTGAACTCGGGATCGGCCGGTGAACCGCCGGCCGGGGTGCCGAAGCTGATGTCGAGGTCGCTGCGGTCGCGCCCGGCCTCGTCGACCTGCTGCCAGAGATAGTCGAGCATCGCGGCCAGGTCTTCGACCGTCTCGAGCGGCGGCGTCTTCGCGGTCGTGGCCAGCTGGCGCGGCGCGGGGAACGGCACCCACCCGTCGGCGGACCGGGCGACCCTGCGCCGCGAGAGCTTGCTGTTGCCACCGATCCAGATGGGCACGTGGCCGGGCTGCGGATTGGCGGTCTGTCCGTGGGCGAGGAAGCCGGTGCCTTCGTAGCTGAAGTCGTCCTCGTTCCAGACGCCACGGAGGACGTCGATGGCCTCGTCGAAGATGACGTTGCGGTCGTCGAAGTCGACGCCGAGGGCCTTGTATTCGCCCTTCAGGTAGCCGGTGCCGACCGCCAGGGTGAAGCGTCCCCCCGACAGGGCATCGATCGTGGCCACCGACTTCGCCACGAGGAAGGGGTTGCGATAGGGGAGGACGACCACGTTCGGGATGAGTCGGATGGTGTCGGTCACCGCGGCCACGAAGGCGAGCGCGGCGAACGGGTCGAGGGCGTCGTGACCCCCCGCCTTGAGCCAGCGATCGGTCGGCGCCGGGTGGTCCGTGAAACCGATGCCCGAGAACCCGGCCCGCTCGGCGGCCGTGGCGAACGCCACCACGCCGTCCTTCGTCAGGAATTCGGGGTTGTACGGATGCGTGACCAGGGGATAGGTGACGGAGAACTTCACGGTTCGATGGCCTCTCGGAAATGGGCGTAGCGGGTGTCGGCGGCATCGACATGGTCGGGCCGAGGTTCGACGCGGTGGCTCGTTCGGCTCCAGGCCCGTCCGGCGGTGTGGTCGCGCTCGATCCCGGCGGTGAGTCGGCTGGTGAAGGCCGCGCCGAGGGCCGCGCCCTCGGGGTGCGCGGCCACGTCGACAGGGAGAGAGGTGACGTCGGCGAGCGCCTGCATCCACGCCGCCGA
Source organism: Acidimicrobiales bacterium (assembly GCA_040263275.1). Lineage (GTDB taxonomy): Bacteria > Actinomycetota > Acidimicrobiia > Acidimicrobiales > Aldehydirespiratoraceae > JAJRXC01. Next base: position 26,819 of record JBDQKM010000015.1, on the reverse strand, counting down.
CTGGGTACCGCCGCCCGTGGCGACGATGCGGGTCGGGGCCGACCCGGCGTCGTCGAGGTCGGGTCGGGCGAGATCGAGGTGATGGCGGACCACGAACGCGGCGGCGTCGTAGGCGGCCGCGAGGACCGCTTCAGGCCCGTGGTCGACGCCGACGCGCAGGAGCTGGGCCCGCCGCGTCGGATCGTGGAAGGGCGTGCGCTCGCCGCGGATGTAGGGCAGCCAGATGGGGCGGTCGTCGGGGCCCACATCGAGGACCGACGACTGGCCCGGATCGCCGGTGAGGCGGCGCACGTGGTCGATGAAGAGGCCGCCGGCGTTGCTGGCACCGCCGACGGCGATGAGCCCGGGCACGGAGAAGGGGATGGTCCACAGGCCGTCGACCTCGATCCACTCGGTGGTCAGGGCCCACGGGATCAGGGTGGTGCCGCAGATGACCATCACATCGCCCGGTTGGGTGGCTCCGGCAACCGTCTGCTCGGCGAGGGCGTCGATGGTGCCACCCGAGACGGCGATGCCGTCGCGGTCGCCGATGGGATCGGTACCGGGCACGAACGCCGGCAACTGGTCGGCTGACAGGCCCAGCGAGGCCATGAGCGACGGGTCCCAACCGGTGCCGGTGAAGAGGGGCGCCATGGTCATCGCCGTCGAGGTGTCGATGGCGCCGACGCCGCACAGGGCGTGGTTGGCCACGGCTTGCGCCGGCCACAATGCCTCGACGCCGGGGAGGCCGCCAAGGGCCCGCGCGAAGCCCACGATCTCGCCCTCGACGGTGTCGCCGGCACCGACGCCGCGCCCCCGGCCGTCGCCGTAGAGCAGCCCGGGTGTGACCGGCTGCCCGTGGGCGTCGACCCCGCACAACGAGGGAACCATGGCCGACACGGTGATCCCGGCGACGTCGCGACGCTCGCCGACGGCGTCCCACGCGGCGAGCACGCCGTCGACCCATGCGGCGCTCGCGTCGTGTTCGAAGGTGTCGGGGTCGGGAGCGTGGAGCTCGTGGGGAATCCGGGCACGGGAGACGATGGTGCCCGCGGCATCGGCGGCGACGGCCTTGACCGATGTGGTGCCGATGTCGATACCGACGGTGAGTGGTCCCAACGATTCTCCCCTTTGCCCGCAGCAAAACTAACGTCTGTGTCATGAATCGCCCGGTCGCGCTCGTGACGGCTCCGCTGCGGGGCCCGGCCCTCGAAGAGCTCCGCGAGATCGCCGACGTCGAATTCGACCCCTGGATCGAGTACCGGCCGATCAAGCTGCACGGCCCGGAAGACCTGGCCGAGCGGCTCTCGGCGCTCGGTGCGTCGATCCTGATCTGCGAGGCCGACTTCTGCATGGGCCCGGTGCTCGATCTCCCGCTCACCGTCATCGGGTCGACCCGTGGCGACCCCACGAACGTCGACGTCGAGGCCGCGACGGCCGCGGGCATCCCGGTGATCCACACCCCGGGCCGCAACGCCGACGCGGTGGCCGAGATGACGGTGGCGATGCTGATGGCGCTCACCCGCCACGTGGTGCCGGGGCACCACGACATGACCCACGGCACGGTGCACGGCGAGTCGTTGCCGTACCAGCGCTACCGGGCCTGGCAGGTCGCCGGTCGGACCGCCGGCCTGGTCGGGTTCGGCGCGGTCGGGCGGGCCACCAAGTGGCGGCTCGAGGGCCTCGGGATGCGGGTGATCACCGCCGATCCGTTTGCCGACGACGCCACGCACGAGCTCGACGACCTTCTCGCCGAGGCCGACGTCGTGTCGATGCATGCGGCGGTGACCCCCGAGACCTTCGGGATGATGAACGCGGCGAAGTTCGCACTCATGAAGCCGGGCGCCTTCTACCTGAACTCGGCCCGGGCCGGGCTGCACGACGTCGACTCGCTCGTCGCTGCGCTCGACGCCGGCCACCTGGGGGGCGTGGCGCTCGACCATGTCGACGGCGAGTCGCTCCCTGAGGGCCACCCGCTGCTGGGTCGACCCAACGTGGTGTTGACGCCCCACATCGGTGGTGCCACATTCGACGTCGAGACTCGCCAGACCGAGATGATCGTGGCCGACGTGAAGGCGATTCTCGCCGGTGAGACGCCGGCACACTGCAAGAACCCGGAGGTGCTGCCGTGAGCGCGGATCCCGATGTCCGTCAGGCCGTGGTCGACGTGGCCCTGGAGATGTTCACGACGGGCCTGGTCGTGGGAACGGCCGGCAACGTCTCGGGTCGCCTCTCCGACGGATCGGTCGCGATGACCCCGTCATCGGTGCCCTACCCGGAGATCACCGCGCCGGGGCTCGCCATCGTCGACCTCGATGGCGAGATCGTCGAGGGCTCGGCCCGCCCGTCGAGCGAGAAGGCCATGCACCTCAACTGCTATGCGAGCTTCCCCGAGGTGGGCGGTGTCGTGCACTGTCATCCGGCCCACGCGTCGATGTTCGCGATCGCCCGCCGGGCCATTCCCGCCTGCATCGAAGAGGTGATCGTCTACATCGGGGGCGACATTCCCGTCGCCGAGTACCGCACCACCGGCTCCGCCGAGCTCGCGGAGGAGGTCGTCCGTCATCTCGGCGAGCGGGGCGCCGTCCTCATGGCCAATCACGGACTGCTCTGTGTGGGGAAGTCGCCCGAGGACGCGCTGCACACGGCCGCGGTCGTGGAACACACCGCGAAGATCGTGGCCGGCGCCGAACAGCTCGGCGGCGTCGTGCCGCTGCCCGAAGAGATCGTCACGAATTTCACTAACATCTACGGCATGATCCGCGGCGGCTGGCAGCCGCCGCATCTGGCCGCAGCGTCCTGAATCCACGCGTCCTGAGGAGGACCACGAAATGCCCAACCCCGTCGACATGAACGACCTCGGCCACACCGCCTACGAGGTCGACGGCCCGATCGCCATCGTCACGATCGATCGAGCCGACAAGGCCAACGCCGTCAACCAGCAGACGCTCGACGAGATGGACGCGTGCTTCTCCGCCGCGGCCGAGGATCGAGACGTGAAGGTGATCGTCCTGCGGGCCAACGGCAAGCACTTCTCGTCGGGTCACGACATGACGGGATCCGACGAGGCGATCGGTGAGAACGCCGACCCGGAGAAGGCCAAGGGCAGCAGCGACCTCGACTGGGAGGAGCGTGGCCTCCAGGCGATCTTCGAGTGGGAGCGGATCCACTATCTCGGCTACAGCCGCAAGTGGCGCGACATCCCGAAGCCGACGATCGCGGCCGTGCAGGGTGCCTGCATCGCTGGTGGGCTGATGCTGTGCTGGCCGATGGATCTGATCATCGCCGCCGACAACGCCCACTTCTCCGACCCGGTGCTGCGCATGGGCATCGGCGGGGTCGAGTACCACGGCCACACCTGGGAGGTGGGCCCCCGCAAGGCCAAGGAGATGCTGTTCACCGCACGACGCTTCCCGGCCGAGGAGGCCGAGAAGCTCGGCATGGTCAACCGGGTCGTCCCACTCGATGATCTGATGGACGAGACGATGGCGCTCGCTCGCGAGATCTCCGAGATGCACCCGTTCGCGCTCACGCAGGCGAAGCGGATCGTCAACCAGACCCAGGACATCCAGGGCTTCTATTCAGCGCTCCAGTCGGGCTTCGACATGCACACCGTCGGCCACGGCAACGCCATGACCATCAACGGCTACCCCGTGCTCGTCAACCTCAGCGAGATGAAGAAGCAGAACGGCTGACGGGCACGCCACCCGGCTTCTTAACCGAGAAAGTCGCGCTCAGCGCGACCTTCTCGGTTAAGAAGCGGAGAAGGGGACGCTGGAGTAGCCGGCGACGTTGCTCATCTGGACGCGTTCGCAGCGGGTCTCGTCGATGACGTAGTCGGGCCATCGGTCGCGGATCTCGTCGATGGCAACCGCGCACTCCATGCGGGCCAGGGCCGCGCCCAGGCAGGTGTGGATGCCATGGCCGAGGCTGATCGCGAGCCGCTGCTCCCGGTCGATGTCGAACACCGTCGCATCGGGGCCGAACTCGCGCTCGTCGTGGTTGGCCGCGCCGGTGACGATGAACACGGGCTTGCCGGCCTTCACCGTCACGCCGTGCCATTCGGTGTCGTGCACACTCAGCCGCCCCTGGTACTGCGACGGTGCCCAGTAGCGCAGCACCTCCTCGACGGCACTGTCGACCTTCGACGGGTCGGCCTTCAGCTTCGCCCATTCGGTGGGATTGCGATGGAACAGCACGCCGGCGTTGGCGACCGCCTTCGTGACGGTTTCGCTGCCAGCCGCGCCCAGCAGAGAGATGAAACCGGCGATGTCCTCGTCGGTGAGCGACTCCATCTCGCCGGTCTCGGTCTCGACCTGGGCCTCGATCAGGGTCGACGTCAGGTCGTCGCCGAGGTGGGAGCGCTTGTCCCTGGCGAACTCGATGAAGTACACGGCCTGGTTGATGGCGGCCTCGGCCTGGGCCGGGCTCCCGAGCGCTTCGCCCTCCTCGCGGTGCAACATCGCGTCGGTCTGGTGCCGGATCATCTGCCAGTCCGCTTCGGGAACGCCGAGGATCGCGCAGATGATCTCCACCGGGAACGGCCCGGAGAAGTCCTGCACGAGGTCGAACTCCGGCTCGCCCATCAGCGGGTCGAGGTACTTGCGGATCTGCTGACGGATCAACTCGTCGTAGCGCTGCATCGCCCGCGGCGTGAACGAACGGCTCACGAGCTTGCGGTACCGCGTGTGTTGGGGCGGGTCCATCATGATCAGCGAGTTGAAGCTGTCGTCGTGGTCCGGGTCGCTCAGCTGCTCGTAGGTGAGGCCGTGGGTCGAGGTGAAGTTGGTGGTGTCGCGATGGACGGCCACACAGTCCTCGAACCGGCTGAAGGCATAGAAGTCGTACCTCTCGCTGTGGAAGCACGGGGCGTGCGCTCGGAGCTGGGAGTACATCTCCGTCGGGTCGTCGAAGAACTCGCGGCTGAACGGATCGAACTCGACGGTGGTCATCGGTTACTCCTCTGTGCGCTCCACGGGGAGCGGATGGAACAAGGGCACGTGCCACTCGCCGTTGGCCTCGAACTCGACCTCGACCCGCATGCCGATCTCGACGTCGTCCACCTCGCACCCCACGATGTTGGTGCCGAGTCGGATCGTGGGGTCCTCGTCGAGCTCCACCAGGGCGAACACGTAGGGCGGCTCGAAGCCGGGGATCCATTCCTTGCGGTTGATGGTGAAGGTGGCGATGGTGCCCGTGCCGGCCACGGGTTCGGGTGACAGCTCACGGGAGTGGCAGTAGGGACAGACCGGGCCGGGCGGGTGGATGTAGCGCCGGCATGCGCCGCAACGCTGGAGACGCAGCACGCCGTCGGCGCCCGAGGTCCAGTAGAACTCGCCCTCGGCGTGCGGGCTGATGAACCGGGGTGGTGGATCGGTGCTCACCGGATCTCCTTCGTGAGGAGCAGGCAGCCGGACTCGGGGCCGCCGCCAGCGCCGACGACTGCGACCTCGCAGTCGGCCACCGGCACATTGGCCGTGCCCCGGAGTTGCATGATCCCCTCGTGGAGGAAGCCGAAGCCGTGCAGGCGTCCGCTGGAGAGTTGACCGCCGTTGGTGTTGAGCGGCAGCTCCCCGTCGGGAGCGATGCGGGCGCCGCCCTCCACGAACGGACCGCCCGCACCCTTTTCGCAGAAGCCGAGCGCTTCGATCCACGCCATCGACAACCAGGTGAATCCGTCATAGAGCTGGGCCGTGTCGACATCGGCCGGAGTCAGGTCGGTTCGCTCCCACATCGAGGCCGCCGAGTCGCGCATCGCCATCGTGGTCAGGTCCTCGAACTGGTCCCACGAGGGCCGACCCCGCAGCGCCGTGCCCATGGCATTGACGTGGACGGCGCCGTTGGGGGCGTCGGGCGCGTAGTCGCGATGGGAGACGATCACCACGGTCGAACCGTCGCACGGCACGTCACAGTCGTAGAGGCCGAACGGATCGCTGATCATCCGGATGCCGAGATAGTCCTCCATCGTCATCGGATCGGTGTAGATCGCCTGCGGATTGCTTGCCGCGTTGGTTCGGGCGTTGATCGCGATGGCACCCAGTTGCTCACGGGTGGTGCCGAAGTCGTGCATGTGCCGACGGGCGTAGCAGCTGATCCAATTCGCGGCCGAGGTGACGCCATAGGGGATGAGGTACTGGAACGCGGGCGGCATGGCCCCGCCGCCCCCACCGCTCGCCCGCATGGCGCCGCCGCTGCCCTCGTTGACGGTGCGGAAACACAGCACGTGTTTGGCCAGTCCCGCAGCGACGGCCAGCACGGCTTTGTGCACCGCGCCGAGCTGGCCGCTGGTCTCGGCGCCGCCATCGCGCCAGTTGAGCGAGAAACGCAGCGCATCGTGGAGCTCCGCTCCCGTGCAGCCGCCGAAGGGTCCGCCCATGCCGGGATAGGTCGAGATGCCGTCGATGTCGGCCACGGTCAACCCCGCGTCCTCGATCGCCCGCAGCGAGGCCTCGATCGTGAGGTCGAGACCGCTGCGATACAGCCGCCGGCCGATGTCGGACTGGGCTGCGCCGCTGATGACGGCCCTCCGCTCGAGTGGTTCGTCCATCAGCTGTCCTCTCGGTCGAACATGTGGGTGACGACCACCTCGGCGGCCTCGGATGCGGGGCCTTCCCACGCAATGGCGCCGTGGTCGAGCAGCGCGACCTCGTCACAGAGATCGAGCGCGTGCTGGACGTGCTGCTCGACGATGAGCAGTGCCGTACCGGTCTTGCGAATCGTCTCGAGGGCCTCGTAGACCTCGTCGACCACGATCGGGGCAAGGCCGAGCGAGAGTTCGTCGGCGATCAGGAGTCGGGGCTTCTCCACCATGACCCGAGCCATCGAGAGCATGCGCTGCTCGCCGCCCGAGAGCGTGCCGGCGGTCTGCGATCGCCGTTCGCCGAGACGGGGGAACAGCCCGTAGGCCTCCTCCAGTCCGGACTTCACCCGACTGCGGCCGAGGGCACGTCGAAACGAGAGGGTGAGGTTCTCCTCGACCGTGAAGGTCGCGAAGACCGATCGGCCCTCCGGTGCGTGGGCCACGCCTGCTCGTGCGAACTCGTAGGTGCGTGCCTCGGTCATGTCGGTGCCGTCGACGGTCACCGACCCGGCGGACGCCGAGACGAGGCCGCTGGCAACCCGGGCGACGGTGGTCTTGCCCGCGCCGTTGGCGCCGAGGAGCGCGACCGCGGCACCGGGCCGGATGGTCAGCGAGACGCCGAAGAGCGAGCGGAACGGACCGTATTCCGCGCTCACGTCGGTCAGCTGGAGGATCGGTGCGTCGGTCACGGCGTCGCCCCCTGGTCGCCGACCTCGAGCGTGCCCAGGTAGGCGGTCCGCACGGCCGGGTGCTGGAGCGTCTCGGCGGTGGGTCCCTCGGCGATTAGCGAGCCGAAATCGAGCACATAGAGCCGTTCGGTGAAGTCGGCGACGAGGTCGACGTCGTGTTCGACGAGGAGGATCGCGAATCCCTTCTCCGCCTGGATCTCGCGCAGCGTCGTCGCCAGTGCGGCCGTCTCCTCACGGTCGAGACCCGACGACGGCTCGTCGAGAAGGAGCAGGCTCGGCTCGGTCATGAGCGCCCGGCCGACCTCGACGAGTCGGCCCTGGCCGAGGCTAAGAGCCTCGACGGGCTCGTCGCCCAGCTCGGCCAGGCCGAGTAGCTCGAGGACGGCGTCGCATCGGTGGATCTCGTCGGCCTGGGGACGTCCCCTCCCGATCAGGTCCTTCCAGAACGAGCCGCGGCCGTTGTGGACGCGTTCGGCGATCAGGAGGTGTTCCCGCACGGTGGTGTCGGAGAACAGTTCGATGCGCTGGAACGTGCGGCCGATGCCCGCCTGGGCCCGCTTGTGGACCGGGAGGTTGCTGATGTCGCGGTCGTGGAAGCGGACGGTGCCCGTGTCGGGGGTGAGCACACCGAGGAGACAGTTGAAGAAGGTCGTCTTGCCGGCGCCGTTGGGGCCGATCAGCCCGACCCGTTCGCCCTCCATCACGTCGATGCTGACATCGGTGAGCGCCTGGATGCCGGCGAACGACTTGGCGATCCCGCTCGACTCGAGGATTGCCGTCATGTCGCGATTCCTGCGTCGGCGGCCGCCTGGGCCGCCCGTTCGGCGTCGCGGGCGTAGTAGCGCTCGTTGCGCTTGCGGGTCGCTCTTCGTTTGCCGAACTCGACCATGCCCTCGGGGTGGCGGGCGAACTGGATGGCGGTGAGACCGAAGAGCACGAACCGCCACTTCCCCGGGATCGGGAAGATCCCCGGCAGGCTGTCCTCGGTGATGAAGGGGAGCCAGGTGAGGAAGGTGCCGTCGAGGATCACGGGGGCGAACAGCACGAACGCCGCGCCGGCCTGCGCCGCGCCCTCGACGGTGCGGGCACTGAGCGAGACCACGAGCACCAACCAGAACATCGCCGCGAACGGGGTGAAGTTCTGCCCGTAGTTCACGTCCTTCTGCTGCATGGCCAGCATGGCCCCGCCGAGCCCGGCGATGAACGCGGAGACGGCGAAGGCGATGATGCGGGCGCGGGCGGGGGAGATGCCGATCGACTCGGCCGCGACCTCGCTGCCCCGCAGGGCCCGCAGGGTTCGGCCGATCGTGCCCTCCCGGAGCTGGATCACGCCGAGCGCGACGATCACGAAGACGACGATCGCGAGCGCGAGGAACGAGCGGTCGGAGGCGCCGAAGTCCCACGGGCCGAGGACGGGACGGGGCACCCGGGTGCCGGTCAGCAACGCCGTGCTCCCGCCGCCGACCCACGAGAACTTCACCATCACGGCATCGAAGAAGAAGGCGAACGCGAGCGTGGCGATGGCCAACCAGACGCCCCCGATCCGGAGCACGGGCAACGAGAGCAGTGCCCCGACCACGGCGGCGATGAGGGCGCCGATGAGGGCGGCGAGCAGCACCGACATCTCGTAGCGGTCGGCCATCTGGAAGACCGTGAACCCGCCGATGGCGGCGAACGCGCCCTGGCACAACGAGATCTGCCCGGCGAAGCCGGTGATGACCGTGATCGACAGATAGATCGTCGCGAGGATCACCGCCTGGGTGAGCAGCGACACCCAACGCACGTCGGCCTGGGTGAACGCGACCCAGCCGATGTAGGAGAAGAACAGCACGCCGAAGGCGCGGGTCTGCAGGGTCAGAAGGGGGTGGCGGGTGGCCGAGGCGAGCGCAGGAGGTGGCGGGTCGACCCCGGCGAGCGGGTCGGCAGCGTCGATCGAGCGTCGGATCGCCGGCCAGAACACCAGGATCCCGAAGAGCACCACGAAGGGAAGCGACGGGGTGAGGTTCTCCTGGAAGGGCTTGAGCCAGGTGTAGTCGTCGGACCAACGCGGCAGGAACGTGTTGAACAGGGCGATGAACCAGCCGAGTGCCATCCCGCCGATGAGGGCCCGTGGGAGGCTCACCAGTCGACCCACTGCGGCTGCGGCCATCGCGATGATGACCAGGGTGAGGAAGTCGGTGCTGATCAGCGTGTTGAGCCGGGGCGCGATCAGCACACCGGCCATGCCGGCGAACATGCTCGAGATCGCCCAGGCCAGCGCGGAGATCCGGTCGGCGGGGATGCCGGCCAGCTCGGTCATACGGGGACTCTCGACCACGCCCCGCATCGCCAGCCCGGCCGCGGTCAGACGGAACAGGGCCCCGAGCAGGAGCATCGCGGCCACGGCGACGATGATCTGGGCGAGCTCGTCACGACTGAAGGGATAGACCCCGAACGGGTCGTAGAACACCGACCCGCCGTCGGGCACGATCCCCGTCGGGGGACGTCCGGCCACGGGCTTGTAGCTGGCCAGCAACTCGAAGAGTGCAGGCAGGGCGACGCTGAGTCCGATGGCGATCACCAGTTTCGAGACCGCCGACGCCGTCCGCAGGTTGCGGAAGATCAGCCGCTCGAGGGTGAGGCCGATCAGCGGTGCCAGCACGAAGACCGAGAGGATGAGCGCGGGGACGATGCCCCACTCCCAGTCCTGTCGTGCCTTGAAGAACATCGCGGCCGAGATGTAGGCCTGGGCGCCGAACGCCAGGTTGAACACCCCCGACGTCTTGTAGGTGAGCACGAAGCCCAACCCGATCAGCGCGTAGACGGTGCCCGGCGGCGTCCCCTGGAGGAGGGCGCGGAAGAAGTCCTCTCCGAACGATGCGAGCATCACGGGGCGATCCGAGCAGTGGCGGGTTCGGCGGTCAGCTGAACGTCTTCTCCACCGGATCGACCCAGCTGCGGTCCTCCTGGGGCCAGCACAACCACGGCTCGTCGGTGACCGTCACGAAGGTGCCGCCCTGCATCTGCACCAGGGTGGTGCACTCCTCGGTCGCGCCATGGGTGACACGGTCGTCGGCCGATGCCGACTCGTGCTGGCGGCTCCAGTCGATCGGGAACGTGAGCCCGCGGTAGGTGTAGGCGGTCAACTCGGTGTTGGTCGCCGCGACGATCGAGTTCCGGTCGAACTCGGGCCCGGCGGCGATCAGCCCGTCGACGAAGAGCATGGCGTTCATCCAGCCGATCATCGTCTGCTCGGCCGTCGGCCCGTCCTCCTGCGACACCCACTCGTTGTAGAGCTGGATGGCGGGGTGGTCGGTGAACTCGAACGGGGTGAACTGAGCGGCCACGAAGTCACCGTCGAACAGGTCGCCGGCCTCGGCCACGAAGTCGACGTCGTAGGTGTTCGGGTGCTGGAGCGTGATCTGGTCGCGGGCGCCCTGACGGACGAGCTCCTCGGCGATCGTCTTCATGCCGTTGAGATCGAGGCACGAGGCCACGAAGTCGACACCGAGCTCGATCCACTCGCTGACCTGAGGGGCGATGCCGTTGTTCAAACCGAACTCGAGCTCGTCGTAGACCTTCACGACCTCGATGCCGAGGTCGTCACCGTAGAACTCGATGGCGGCTGCATTGGTCTGTGCGCAGGTCTTCGACTCGGGCGAGATGCCGTAGCCGAGCGACACGGCGGTGGTCGCGCCCTTCAGCGACATCTGATACGGCACGGCCCGGCCGGGGCAGTCGGCGCACAGCACCCCGATGTGGGGGAACGTGTTGAAGCGGCCGTTGTTCTGCGGGGCCTGGATGCCCCAGTTGTAGGTCGGGATTCCGGCGGCATCGAGGTCGCCGAAACCGGTTGACGTGAGCGACGCGGAGAAGGTCACCAGCGTGTCCTCGTCGGCGATGATCTCGAGCGCCTTCGTGCCGTGCTGGACGAGCTCGTCGTCGAACACGTCGCCGACGACGAGGTCGCGACCGAACACCCCGCCGAGCGAGTTCTGGTATTCGAAGTAGGCCTCGATGCCGGTCAGGTAGCAGTCGAGGATGCAGGTGCCGAGCGGGTTGCCCTCACGGAGACCGAGGACGGCGACGGCGATCTCCTCGTCGCTCACGCCCGGGACCCCTTCCAGCGAGACGAACGTGTCCCGGTCGACGGCCGGCGGGTCACCCTCGTCGAGGTCGCCCTCGTCGGGGTCGCCCTCGTCGGGGTCACCGTCGTCGGGCGCCGCAGTCGTGGTCGTCGTCGTGTCGTCGGTCGATGTCTCGTCGCCGCTGTTCCCACACGACGCTGCGAACAGCGCAAGTATGAGCAGTGCGGCGATCAGGCCCTGCAGTCGTCGATGCATCTTTCCCCCACGGAAGCAATCGAGCCGGATGCGGTGACGCACCTGACGCTGGTGTTAGATCGGGACGTTAGCGCAGTGACGTAGTTCACTCCAGATCACCACTCAGGGACACGACATGGACCTCTCGTTCGGGCCGGAAGGCGACGGCTTCCGCGCCAAGGTGCGGGCCTGGCTCGAGGAGCACCTGCCGGGTGATCTCGACGAGGCCGGGATCGACGACGACACGCTCTTCGACCGGCGGCGGAAGTGGAACGCCACCCTGTTCGACGCGGGCATGGCCGCCATCGACTGGCCGGCCGAGTTCGGCGGCCGCGCCGCGAGCGTGCTCGAACAGCTGATCTACAACGAGGAGTTCGCCCGCTGCGGCGCGCCCGGTCCGGTCAACGCGATCGGGGTCGCCAACATCGCGCCGGCGATCATGACCATCGGGACCCCCGGACAGCAGGAGCGGTTCCTCCGCCCGATGCTGCGCGGCGACGAGATCTGGAGTCAGGGGATGTCGGAGCCCGATGCCGGCTCCGACCTGGCGTCGTTGTCGTGTCGAGCCGAGCGCGACGGCGACCGCTTCGTCGTCAACGGCCAGAAGACGTGGAACTCGCTGGGCCACCGGGCCGACTGGTGTCAGCTCTACGTCCGCACCGATCCGTCCGCTCCGAAGCACGAGGGCATCACCTGCCTGCTCGTCGACATGCGATCACCAGGGATCGAGGTCCGCCCGATCACCACGATCGGCGGGTCGCTCGACTTCGCCGAGGTGTTCTTCACCGATGTCGAGGTGCCGGTCGACGCCGTGCTGGGGGAGATCGGGGGAGGCTGGCATGTCGCCACCCGGACCCTGGGCTTCGAACGGGCCGGCGTGGCCAAGCTGTCCCTCATGCTGCGCGAGAACTACGAACGGCTGCTGGCCGATGCCGGACCGGATCGTCGGGCGGATCCGATCAACCGGCAGCGGCTCGTTGCCCGTTACATCGACGCGGAGCTGCTGCACCTGCTGGCCCAGCGCACGGTCTCCGCGGCGATGCACGATCGCATGCCCGGGGCCGAGGCGAGCGTGATCAAGATCGCATGGTCGACCATGGAGCAGCGGGTGGCCGAGACGGCGGTCGACGTGTTGGGTGTCGACGCGCTCACCGGACCATGGGCCGAGCGGCTGGCCGGCAGCCGCTCGCTGACGATCGCCGGCGGCACCACCGAGGTGAACAAGAACATCGTGGGTGAACGGGTCCTCGGGCTTCCCCGGGAGCCCAAGGCGCCCTCGTGATCCCCGGGCGTCCGGCCGAGGTCACGGCGGCGTGGCTCCGCGAGACATCGTGGCTCCGGGAGACAGGGCCGGGAGCGATGACGGTGAGCGACGTCGGGGTGGTGGCCGTGCGCGATGCCACGAACTGCAACGCGACCCTCCGGCTCGTGCACGATGACCCTTCTCTCCCGAGCGCGGCGTTCCTCAAGCTTCCGCCCCTCGATCCCGATCGTCGAGCTCGGCTCGACTGGCAGTCGATGGCACGGCGGGAGGTTCGCTTCTATCGAGACCTGGCCCACCGCCTCGATCTGGTCGTGCCCGAGGTCTACGTGGCCGCGCTCGACGACGAGACCGGTGACTTCCTCCTGCTGATGGAGGACCTCGAGGCGAGCGGACACGAACTACCCGATCCGGACGCCGGGCTCGACCCCCAGCGGGTGCGACGAGCGCTGGCGGGCTTCGCCGCTTTGCACGCGCGCTACGAGGATGCCGGTCGACGGCAGGCCGAAGCGGGCTGGCTCACCCCGTCGGGACGAACGAGCGACTACGGCGCCCGGCTCCTGCGGGAGGGCATCGACTCGGGTGCCGCCCTCGGCTCTGCCTTCGTCGCCGTGGCCGAGCGCTACATCGCAGACCGCGACCTCCTCCAGGATGCGTGGGAGCTCGGGCCGACGACCGTGCTCCACGGTGACGCCCACCTCGGGAACGTGTACGTGCCGTCAGGGCACGAGGGCGGTCTCGGACTCTTCGACTGGGGTCTCATGACCGTGGGCTCGCCGCTGCGCGACGTGAGCTACTTCATCACGATGGTGCTCTCGCCCGACAACCGCCGAGCCCACGAACGAGACCTGCTCGCCGCCTACCTCGAGGCGCGGCGCAGGGCGGGCGCATCGGAGATCGACGAGGCGACTGCATGGCGGTGGCATCGTCTCCAGTCGGCCTACACGGTGGTGGCGTCGTGCCAGACGATCGTGCTGCCGGACGACGCCGGCCCCGAACGGCGGCGGTTCGCCGAGGCGTTCCTCCACCGGGCCGCGAGTGCGGTCGACGATCTCGATGCCCCCGACGCCATCGACGCGCACGCGGCCAGCCGCTGAGAGCGGATCCCGCCCGCAGTGAGGTTCAGCGAGGGATGATCGCGTCGACCGTCTCGCCGGCGAGGGCGATCAGCTCCGGGTCGTGGGCGTTGGCCGCGAGGTTGAGCGTGACCCCGTCGAGGCCGAGGTCGACGAGCTCCTGGATCGCCTCGCTGATCTCGTCGGGGCCGCCCATGGTCATCATCGGCACCATCATCTCGGCCATCTCCGCCGGCCAGCCGTGGGTCTCCATGAAGGTGTCGACGCTGGCTCGCGCCTCTTCCATGGTGCGGCCGATCACCATCATGACGAGCTTGGTGACCTTGATTTCGGACCGGTCTCGACCCAGTCGTTCGCAGTGGCCGGCGAGGGCATCGAGCTTCCGAGGGATCTCGTCGGGGCCGCAGGTCAGGTTCGACTCGTCGGCGTACTGGGCGACCATGCGCAGCGTCTTCTTCTCGCCACTCCCGCCGATCATCACCGGGATCTTCGACACCGGTGCGGGGGAGTTGATCGCCTCGGTGACCTGATAGTGCTTGCCGTCGAGCGTGGGCCGCTCGCCCCGGAGCATCGGCAGGATGATGTTGAGCGCTTCCTCGAGCTTCTCGAACCGCTCGGTGAACGAGTTGAACGGGATGCCGTAGGCGTCGTGTTCCATCTCGAACCAGCCGCTGCCGATCCCGAGGGTCGCCCGTCCGTGGGAGACGTGGTCGAGGGCGGTGATGGTCTTCGCGAGCACGGCGGGGTTGCGATAGGTGTTGCCGGTCACGAGGGAGCTGAGACGGACGGTGTCGGTGTGCTGCGCCAGCGCGGCGAGCATCGTGTAGCACTCGAGCATGTAGTCGTCGGGGTCGCCGATACCGGGCAGTTGATAGAAGTGGTCCATCAGCAGCACGCGGTCGAAGCCGCTGGCCTCGGCCGCCTTCGCCTGGCCCACGACATTGTCGAAGATCTCGTTGGCGGCGACGCCCGGGTAGGTGAAGTTGGGGATCTGGTAGCCGAGTCGTGTCATCGTTCGTTCCTCCGGGTGTTGACGTTCTGACAACATACGCAGAAAGTGTCAGCTTGTCTACTACTGCGGGATCGGTCATCATGGAGCGGTGAGCGAGGACGTCGTGGACGAGAAGCGGGCGAGGATCCTCGACGCCGCCTACGCCAAGTTCTCCGCCTACGGCTTCGCCCGCACGTCGATGGCCGACATCGCCGAGGCGGCGTCGATGTCTCGGCCTGCCCTCTACCAGCACTACGGCAACAAGGAGGAGATCTTCCGGGCGATGCTCGCGAAGATCCTCGACGACGCGGCCGACCGCGCCATCGAGGCGCTCACCGACGGCGACGACCTCGAAGCGCAACTCGACGGTTTCCTCCAGCGCTGGTCCGGTGACCTCGCGGAGAGCTGGCGGGCCACCGAGCACGGCGACGATCTGGTGGAAGCGAAGGCGGGGCATGCCAAGCCCGTGGTCGAGGCCGTCAACCGGCGCGTCCACAAGGCGCTCCGCGAGCGACTCGGTCGACTGGTCACCGACCCCGCACCGCTGGTCGACCTTCTGCTCCTCGCCCCGATGGGGTTCAAGTACGACGAGCCCTCGATGCCGAAGCTGCGGCGCCGCCTGGCCACGCTCGCCTCATCGGTGGCCCGGTCGGCCGAATCGGGCTAGCCGCCGACCCCACGCCCGGGTCGCCCGAAGACGCCGCGCTCGAGCATCAGTGCGGTGGCGGCAACCGCTTCATCGACGGTCACGCCGAGCCCGCGAAAGGCCGAGGCCGCGAAGCCCTCGAGGAGTGCGAAGCAACTGACGACGTCGGCATCGGAGTCGCCGAAGGTCCTCGTGTCGAGGCCCTGCTGGAGGGCGTGGGCGACCTGGAGTCGCGATCGCGTCGCGGCCTCGAGACCGGCCGCCCGGGCCTCCGGGAGACACGAGACGATGCCGCCGATCCGAGCGAAGGCGTCGTAGTAGGAGCGTGCCCATGCGGCCTCCTCGCCGGGGCCCAGGGGCCAGTCGTCGAGCAGGGCGACGATCTCGTCGGTGGCCGACTCGACGTGTTCGGAGAAGATCGCGACCTTGTCGGGGAAGTATCGGTAGAAGGTGCCGTGGGAGACGCCCGCCTCCTTGGCGATGTCGTCGACGCGGACGCCGTCGTAGCCGAGGGTGCCGAACGCCGCCGCGGACGCCGCGAGCAGGTCGGCCCGCGTGGCGAGGCCTCGACTCCGGCGGGCGGGGTCGTCGGCCGTCGCCTCGGCTGGAGCCGGTGCCGGGGGTTGGGCCGTGCCGGGTCGGACCTCGGCCAGGTTGACCCCGTCGATGGCGCCGAAGATCGAGCGATGGATGAGATCGGCGACGGCATCGGTTGTCCGCTCGGTGGTGACCGCCCCGACCCGGTTGCGATAGACGGCGGCGCCGTAGGCGACGGCGTTGATCGCGGCCGCCTGCACATCGAGGGGAACGGCGCCGGCGGGCGGGTCGACGATCGACTGGCACAGACGCGTCCGATAGGCGCTGGTCAGCGTGGTGGACCCCGTGACCATGCGGTCGTCGGTGCGAACCGAAGCTGCGAAGTTGTCGGCCACCGCCCGATAGCGGCGGTGGACATCGCTCAGCCCGGCCAGCCAGCCGCGGAGCTCGTCCCGGCCCGCCCGGTCCGCCGTGATCGGCCCCATGCGGTCGAGTGCCCCGGCCAACTCGGCCCCGAAGCGGGTCGCCAGCCGGCGATGGAGGTCCTCCTTGCCCGAGAAGTACTGGTAGAAGGTCGGACGTGAATATCCGGCGAGCGCGGTGATCGCCTCGACACTCGTCTGCGCGTAGCCGTTGGTCGCGAAGGCCTCGCTCGCCGCGGCGAGGATGCGCTGCTGCGTCGCGCGACCGGCCTCGCCGACCGTCGGGTTGGCTCCGAACGGTGCCCTCCGAGAACTGGTGATCTCCTCCATCGCCTCGCCAGGGTACGTCCCCGAGCGGGGGCCCTGCAGGGGGCGGCGTCAGAGGATGGCGCCCGACTCCTTCAGGGCGGCGATCTCGTCCCAGTCGACCCCGAGTTCGTTGAGCACCAGCTCGGTGTGTTCGCCGAGCTCCGGCGCCCGGTCGATCTCGACCGGTGCCTCGTCGAACTGGGCCGGGCTGGCCACGAGCTGGACCTCGTCGCCCGAACCGTGGGTCATCGACGGGAGGTAGCCGTTGGCGATCACCTGCGGGTCGGCGTAGAGCTCGTCGAGGGTTTGGAACGGGGTCCACACACCCTCGAAGGTCTCGAGCCGTTCCTTCCACTCGTCGAGGGTGTACTGGGCGAACGCCTCGTCGAGGATGTCGATGCACTCGGGGCCGTTCTGGGCCCGGGTGGAGCTGTGGTTGAAGCGCTCGTCCTCGACCAGGATCGGTCGCTCGAGACGCACCGCGAAGTCGTCCCAGTGCTTGTCGCTCTGCAGGAGGATGAGGCTGATGAAACGGTCGTCCTTGGTCCGGTAGACGCCGACGCCGGGGTTCGGCGACATGCGGCGATCGCCTCGGGGCAGCGAACTCATGCCGAACAGCTTCGATGCGACGACCAGCGGCGAGATCTGCCACATGGCGGTGGCGAGCAGTGACACGTCGACCACCGAACCCTCGCCGGTGCGCTCCCGCTTCACGAGGGCCGCGGCGATCGCCCCGGCCACGCTGAGGCCGCCCATCACGTCGCCGAATGCGGGTGAGGCCTGGCCGGCCGGCCATCCCTCCTCGTTGGGCGGGAAGACCGCGCCGAGGCCGCCCCGGGCCCAGAACGATGCGCCGTCGTAGCCGCCCTTCTCGGCGTCGGGCCCCTGCGGGCCCTGCCCCGAACCGCGGGCGATGATGATGTTCGGGTTGCGGGCCCGGATGTCGTCGGTGTCGACCTTCAGCTTGCGCCGGATAGGAGGGAGATAGTTGGTGAGGAAGACGTCGGCGGTCTCGACGAGCTTCATGAAGGCTTCGCGTCCGTCGTCGTGGCGCAGATTGATCGCCATGCTGCGCTTCGAGCGGTTGGGCTGCTCGATCATGAAGTTCACGCCACCGGCGCCACCGGGGACGAGTCCCGAGGTGATCAGGCCGCGCTGGGGGTCGCCGCCTTCGGGCGGCTCGACCTTGATGACGTCGGCCCCCCAGTCGGCCAACACCGAGCCCGCCGACGGCACGAACATCCAGCTCGCGAGTTCGACGACGCGGATGCCGTCGAGCGGACCGCTCATGCCGGCCACCCCACGGTCTTGGTCTCGGTGAAGATCTCGAGCCCTTCGATGCCGCACTGACGGCCGATACCCGAGTTCTTGTAGCCACCGAACGGCGCGTCGGCGCCGTACCAGACGCCGCCGTTGATGCCGATCGTGCCGGTGCGGATACGGGCCGCGACCCGCTTCGCCCGCTCGAGGTCGGCGCTGAAGATGTTGCCGGAGAGTCCGAAGGTGGAGTCGTTGGCGATCCGGATCGCGTCCTCCTCGTCGTCGTAGGCGATGAGGCAGATGACCGGTCCGAAGATCTCCTCCTGGGCGATCGTCATCGAGTTGTCGACGTCGACGAAGAGTGTCGGCTCGACGTAGTAGCCCTTCTCGAGGTGGGCGGGAACACCGCCGCCGATGGCGACGCGGGCACCTTCCTCGATTCCCTTCTGGATGTAGCCCAGGACCCGATCCTGCTGCTTTTTCGAGACCTGCGGACCTTGCAGGTTGTTGGCATCGGTCGGGTCGCCGTAGTTCCAGTTGGCGAAGCTCTCCGTCGCCGCGGCAACGGCCTCGTCGTAGCGATCGCGCGGCACGAGGAGCCGGGTCGGAATCGCGCAACCCTGGCCGCCGTGCATGCACGACGTCACCGCACTGGCCAGCGCCTGCGAGATGTCGACGTCGTCGAGATAGATGTTGGCCGACTTGCCCCCGAGCTCCAGGAACACCGGCTTCAACGTGGCCGATGCGGCCTCCATGATCCGGCGACCCGTCGCGCTCGAGCCGGTGAACGCGACCATGTCGACATCGGGCGACGTGGTCAGGACCTCGCCGGTGAGATGGTCCTGGCTCGACACGATGTTGACCACGCCGGCGGGGATGTCGGTCTTCTCCACGATCAGCCGGGCCAGTCGGGCCGACGTGGCGGAGGTGTCGGGGGCGGGCTTGAGCACGCAGGTGTTGCCCATGGCGAGCACCGGGCCCAGCTTGTTGAGGGTGATCTCCATCGGGAAGTTCCACGGCACGATCACGCCGACGACGCCGAGGGGTTCCTTCCAGACTTCGCGCTCGGTCTGGTAGCCGACGCCCATCGCGTCGGCGCCGCCGATGGACCGCTTCCACTCGAACTGGTCGATCATCTCGGCCGGCCAGCGGAGCGCCTCGCGGAGAGGGGCATCGAGCTGGGGGCCGTAGGTGATCAGCAACGGGCAGCCGACCTCGGCGATGAGGTCCTGACGGAACTCTTCCTGCTCGCTCTCGATCGCAGCCTGAAGCTGGAGGAGACACTCCTTGCGGAACGCATGGTTCGTCGACCAGTCGGTGGTGTCGAACGCCTTGCGGGCGGCGGCGACCGCCGCCTCCATGTCGGCACGGCTGCCGTCCGCGACCTGACCGACTACTTCCTCGGTGGCGGGGTTGATGTTGTCGAACAGCGCACCGTTCTCGGCATCGACCAGTTGGCCGTCGATCAGCAGTTTCGAATCCACTACGTCCTCCAGACGAGTTCGAGGTTGTCGACGCTGCGCAACCCCATGGTGTACTCGGGCGTGGTGCCCGGCTTGAGTTCATATGACGGCACCCTTTTGTGCCATTCCTCGAGGCACACCCGGAGCTCCATGCGGGCCAGGTGCGACCCGAGGCAGCGGTGGACCCCGCCGCCGAACGCGATGTGCTTGTTGATCTCGCGGTCGAAGTCGACCGTGTCGGCATCGGTCCAGAACCGTTCGTCGGTGTTGGCCGAGCCGAGATTCACGGAGACCTTGTCGCCGGCGTGGATCGGGCATCCCGAGAGCTCGGTGTCCTTGGTGGCGACCCGGATCACGCCGGCCACCGGGGTCTCCCAGCGGAGGAGCTCTTCCATGGCCGCAGGTACGTCCTCAGGCCGGTTGACGAGACGCTGCTGTTCGGCCGGGTTCTGGGCGAGGTAGGCGAGCATGCAGTCGAGCGACGCCGTCACTGTGTCGAGTCCGGCCAGGAAGAACAGATAGCCGATGTCGAGCACGTCGTCTTCGGTGAGGCGGTGTCCGTCGACCTCGGCCTCGAGGAACTGGGAGATGAAGTCGTCGGTGGGGTTGGCCTTCTTCTCGTCGATGGCTTCCTGCAGCACCGCGTAGATCTTGCGTCCGGTGTCGTTGCGAAACGCGGTGGCGTCGTCGAAGTTGTCGACCGGTGGCCGGATGATGCCGTCCTTCAGCTCGATGAACTCGGCGGTGCGCTCGACGGGGAGGCCGAACATCGTCAAGAACACCTGGCTCGGCAGCGGCTCGGCGATCGACGAGTGGAAGTTGCAGCCCCCGTCGGCGATCACCGCGTCGATGAGATCGTTCACCAGGGCCCGGGTGGATTCCTCGAGCAGGGCGACCCGGCGCGGAGCAAACAGCGGATCGAGCAGCTTGCGGAACTTCGAGTGCTCGGGCGGGTCGATCTCGAGCGGGATGAGCGGCCGGATCTGTCCGATCTCGGCGGCGCCGAGGCTGGAGAACACGTCGGGGTTCTGGAGCACGGTCATCACGTCGTCGTGGAGCGCGACGCTGGTTCCGGTCATCATCTCGTGCTCGACCGCCATCACGGGCATGTGGTCGCGCAGGAACTTGTACATCTCCTGCGGCGGGCCCGCGAGATCCAGCCCCGTCTCGGTCTCGGGCATCTCGTCAGTCATTGATCCTCAGCTTTCGATGAGTGTGATGGCGTCTTCGGGACAGTTGCCGGCACCCTTGCGGGCGTCGTCGTGGAGGGCCTCGGGAACGGTCTCGGAGATGACCAGGCCGTAGCCGTCGTCGTCCGATCCGAACACCGCAGAGGCGAGCACGTAGCAGCGACCGTGCCCCTGGCACCGGTCGCGGTCGAGTTGGACCTTCATACCTTGAGCAACTCCTTGAGGTTGCCGCCCATGATCTTGGCGACGTCGGCGTCGGGGAGGCTCTCGGGAAGATCGTCGGCGAACTCGATCGGGTTCGCGAGTCCTTCCGGGTGGGGGTAGTCGCTGCCGAAGAGCAGCCGGTCGGCGCCCATGAGGTCGATGAGGTCCTCGAGGCCGTCCTCCCAGAACGGGTTGACGTAGACGTTGCGCTTGAAGACGTTGACCGGGTGTTCGGCGAACTCCTGGGGCATCTTCTTGTAGATCCCTTCGAGGTTCTCGACCAGTGGTTTGACCCACGTGCCACCGTTCTCGATCGTGCCGAATCGCAGATCCGGGAACCGGGTGAAGGCGCCGTGGCAGATCATCGCGTTCATCATGTCGGTGATGGCCCGGTTGGTCATGACGAGGAACCGGAACGGGTTCGGTTTGAACGGCAGCATCTCGTTGCCCCGGCCCTCCCAGATCCCCGACAGGTCGGCGTAGCCCGAGTCGGACGAGTGCATGCCGACGAAGACGCCGGCCTCCTGGACCCGGGCCCAGAACGGGTCGAACTCCTCCAGCCCGGGGGAGCGCGGTCCGCGCAGACCCCACGCCGGGGCCGGGCGGATGAGGATGCACTTGGCGCCCTTGTCGAGCGCCCACTCGAGTTCCTCGATGGCCTTCTCGACGATCGGCAGTGTGATCACCGGGGTGGTGAAGATCCGGTTCTCGTGGTTGAAGGACCATTCGTCGAGCAGCCATTGGTTGAGCGAGTGCACGGCCGCGTGGCACAGGTCGGGATCGTCACGCATCCGTTCCTCGAGCAGGGAGGCGAGCGTCGGGAACATGAGCGTGCCGTCGATGCCGAGCTCGTCGAGGTGGGGGAGGCGGGCTTCGGCGTTGCGGGCCCACTCGGGGCACTTCATCGGCTCGCCGAAGATCTCCCGCAGGCTCTTCCCGTCGGGGTTGCCGTTGCGGTAGTAGTCCTCCTGCGCGCCCGGACGAGCGACCACCTCGAAGGTGGGGTTCGGGATGTAGTCGGAGATCTTGTCGTTGACGGCGATCTTCGTGCGGCCACCGACCTGCACGTACTTGACGGCGCCCTTGTACTTCTGGGGGAGGTAGCGGGTGAAGGCTTCCTCTGTCTCGTAGAGGTGGTTGTCGGAGTCGAAGACGGGATAGTCGATCGTGCGCGCCATGAACGGTTCCTCGGTGGGCATCTAACAGTGGCGTCAGTATTTCTCCTGTCGGGCTGCTTGTCGAGAACGCCCTGGCCTACGCTCCGGCCATGGACTCTCCCCAGCCCTCTCCGCTCGACTACTTCGACCTGTCGGGACGCACCGCGGTGGTCACCGGTGGCAGCCGCGGACTGGGCAAGGAGATGGTGCAGGCGTTCGCCGCGCAGGGCGCGAACGTGGTGATCGCCAGCCGGAAACTCGAGAACTGTGAGGTGCTGGCGGCCGAGGTGGAGGAGCGGTTCGGCGTGCGTGCTCTCCCTGTGGAGTGCCACATCGGCTACTGGGAGCAGGCCGAAGCGCTGGCCGAGCGGGCGATCTCCGAGTTCGGTCGGATCGACATCCTCGTCAACAACGCCGGCATGTCACCGCTGTATCCGTCGCTCGACGCGATCGACGAGGCGCTCTACGACAAGGTCATGGAGGTCAACCTGAAGGGCACCTTCCGGCTGAGCGTGCTGATGGCCGAACACATGAGGGCCAGCGGCCGAGGCTCGATCATCTCCGTGAGTTCGACCGCCGCCGTGAAGCCCACGCCGGGCGAGGTCGTCTACGGGCTGGCCAAGGCTGGTCTGCACAACATGACCGAGAGCTTCTCGAAGGCCTACGGGCCGGAGGTGCGGGTCAACTGCATCCAGCCCGGGCCCTTCCTGACCGACATCTCGAAGGCGTGGAGCGACGAGGCGCTCGATCACATCGGCAAGGGCATCTCGCTCGGTCGGGCCGGCGAGCCCCACGAAGTGATCGGCGCGGCGCTCTACTTCGCGAGCGATGCGTCGTCGTTCACCACCGGTGCGGTCTTGCGCATGGACGGTGGCCTCGGCTGACCCGTCACCCCGGTGTCAGACACTCGTCACGCCCGTCACATCGGTGTCTGACACCGGCGTGACGGGTGCGCCCTACGGGCGCATGTACCAGCCGCCGCTGGCGTTGATCGTCTCGCCGGTGACGAAGCTCGACTCGTCGCTCACCAGCCAGGCCACCACGTTGGCGATGTCGTCGGGGGTGCCGAGGCGGCGGACCGGGGTCTTCGGTGCCTCGTCGAGCAGCTGCGGTGCCTTGGCGTCGACGAACCACGTGTGGATGATGCCCGGGGCGACGCCGTTGCAGCGGATGCCCTTCGGTCCGTACTCGGTGGCGATCGTGCGGGTCAGCTGATGCAGCGCGGCCTTGGCGCCGGCGTAGGGGCCCTCGTTGGTGCCGTGGATCCAGCCCGCCACCGAGGTGATGTTGACGATCGAGCCCCAGCCCTGCTCGGCCATCGCCGGCAACAGCGCCCGGCAGAGGTACCAGGGGCCGGACAGGTTGACGCCGATCGCCCAGTCCCACTCCTCGGGGGTCATGTCGCCGACCGGGTTGAGCGCGTTGACGGCGGCGTTGTTGACGAGCACGTCGACGATGCCGAAGCGTTCGCGGGCCGCGGCGAGCGTTGCGTCGATCTGGTCGCGATCGCCGGCGTCGAGGTACGCGCCCATCACGCGTTCGGGCCCGAACTCGTCGGCGAAGGCGGCAACCGTCTCGTCGGTGCGACGTTCGTGCGGGTCGGTGACGACCACGTTGGCGCCCTCGATCAGGAGTCGCCGGGCGACGGCCTTGCCGATCCCGCCGCCGGCCGCGCCGGTGACGAGCGCGGTGTGGCCGCTCAGGTCGTACACGGGGTCAGCTCGGCTTGTTGCGGACCGCGAAGTCCTGCAACGAGATCTTCTCGGCGCCTTCGTGGCGACCGGTCGACATCGACTTGATCGACACGTCGTGGTCTCCCGCTGCCTCGCGCAGCGCACCGACCGTGCAGTCGGCCCGGTCGAGCACCGAGAACGGGTCGTAGGAGTACCAGTCCATCGCGTTGAGATGTGTGATCCGGTCGATGTCGCTGTCGGACACGCCGTGGAAGACCTCTTCGAGTTCCTCGGGCGCGTTCGGCCAGTTCGAATCGGAGTGCGGGTAGTCCATCTCCCACGTGATGTTGTTGATGCCGATCTCGTTGCGGAGGACGATGCCCACGGGGTCGGTGATGAAGCAGGTGAGGAAGTTCCGGCGGAAGACCTCGCTCGGGAGGAGGTCGCCGAAGTCCTGCCCCGTCCACGTGTGGTGCATGTTGTAGGTCTTGTCGGCCCGGTCCATGAAGTAGGGGACCCAGCCGGTGCCACCCTCGGACAGCGCGATCTTGATGTCCGGGTAGCGCCGGGGCACCGTCGACCAGAGGAGGTCGGCGGCGGCCGTCGAGATGTTCATCGGCTGCATCTGGATCATGACGTCCATCGGCGCGTTCGGTGCCGTCACCACGAGCTGACCCGACGACCCGAGGTGGATCGACAGCACGGTGTTGTGTTCAACGCAGGCCTCGAGCATGGGGTTCCAGTGCTCGTCGTGCCAGCTCGGCTCGCCCAGCGGCACGGGGTTCTCGGTGAAGATCATGGAGTGGCAGCCCTTGGCCGCGACCCGCTTGATCTCCGCCGCCGTCTCCTCGGGTGACCACAGCATCGGCAGCGCCGCGGGGATGAAGCGACCCGGGTAGGCACCGCACCACTCGTCGATGTGCCAGTCGTTGTAGGCCCGGATGAGATCGGCCGCGAACTCCTTGTTCGGGTGCGAGGCGAAGAGCCGACCGGCGAAGCCGGGGAACGACGGGAAGCACATGGACCCGAGCACGCCGCCCGCGTTCATGTCCTTGATGCGCTCGTGGATATCGTAGCAGCCGGGCCGCATCTCCTCGAAGGAGGTCGGCTCCATGCCGTACTCCTCCTTGGGGCGACCGGCCACCGCGTTCAGGCCGACATTGGGGATCACCGCGCCGTTGAACGTCCAGACGTCGTTGCCTTCCTCGGTGCGGATCTGCTTCGGCGCCTCGTCCCTCCACTTCTCGGGAAGGTGTTCGTCGAACATGTGCGGCGGTTCGCACAGATGATCATCGACGCTGACCAGGATCATGTCGTTCTTGTCCACGGGGTCCCCCTTGACCGATACCGGGTGTAGGAATGAATCTAACACCAACGTCACATTCGACTTCCAGCCGTGGCTCAGGAGACAGCACCTCCCATGATTTTCGACGCCGACAACCACTACTACGAGCCGCAGGACTGCTTCACGCGGTTCATGCCCTCCGACCAGATGGAGGAGGCCATCCGTGTCGTGGAAGACGATGGAGCGTCGCGGGTCGTGATCGGCGACCGGCCCTTCACCTTCCTGAAGGAGCCGTTCTCCGAGGTCCACACCAAGCCGGGTTCGCTCCGCGAGATGCTGCGCAACATGAAGGCCGGCCTCCCGATCGAGGAGAACGACGCCATCGAACCAGTGCAGCCGGCCTACCGCGAACGCGAGGCCCGCCTGGCCCTCATGGACGAGCAGGGGGTCGACGCGATGGTGCTGTTCCCGACCGTCGCCGTCTGTGTCGAACACTTCATGAAGGAGAACCCGGCGCGGACCTACGCCAATGTGCACGCCTTCAATCGGTGGCTCGAGGAAGACTGGGGGTTCGGCACCGACGGGCGTATCTACGGCGTGCCCCTCATGTCGTTGATCGATGTCGACGCCGCGATCGCCGAACTCGAATTCGTGATGGACCGCGGCGCCCGCTTCATTCATCTCCGCCCCGGACCGCAGGGCGGGCGCAACCCGGCCGATCTCGTGTTCGACCCGTTCTGGGAGCGCGTCAACGAGGCCGGCTTGACCGTGACGTTCCACATCTCCGAGTCGGGCTACAACGAGCTGTTCTCGGTCGCGTGGGGCGAGCAGGCGAACCCGTCGTCGCACCAACAGTCGGCGTTCCAGTGGACCAGCTTCTACGGCGACCTGCCGATCATGCAGACGATCTCCGGCATGACCTTCATGAACTTCTTCGGGCGCTTTCCCGACATCCGGGTCATGTCGGTCGAGAACGGATCGCTGTGGGTGCCCTACCTCCTCGCCGCGATGGACAAGATGAAGGGAATGGGTCGCAACGGTCCGTGGCCCGGCGGCTACGTCAGCGGGCGGCCGAGCGAGGTCGTGAAGGAGAAGGTGTTCGTCTCGCCGTATCACGAGGAGAACATCCCGGCCCTGTGCGACACGATCGGGGCGGGGCAGGTCCTGTTCGGTTCCGACTACCCCCACGCCGAGGGCCTGGCCGAGCCGCTCTCGTTCCGGGAGGGGCTCACGGGGCTCAGCGCCCACGACCAGGATCTGATCATGGGTGAGACACTCGCCTCCCTGGCCTCCGCTCCCGCGTGATCGATCTCGAAGCCCACGGGCTCATCGCCCCGGCGACCCCGCCGCGCGACGTGGGCGGTCCGGGCACCGTTGCCGCGCTGCTCGACGACGCAGTGGCGGCGGCGCCCGACCGCGTGGCATTGGTCGGGAGGAGCGGTCGGTTCACCATGGCGGCGCTCGACGATGAGGTCGATCGTGCCGCCGGCGCGCTGGCCGCCCACGGGGTCGGCGTGGGATCCCGGGTGGCGATGGCGCTGCCCAACGACGTCGACGTGGTGATCGGGTATCTCGCGGCCATGCGCCTGGGGGCGATCTGGCTCGGCATCAACCGGCCGTTGGCGGCACCCGAGAAGTCGTACATGCTTCGAGACGCCGAGGTCTCCGTCCTGCTGGCCGATGACGACGTCGCCGCGTCGCTCGCCGGCTCCCGTGCCGAACTACCCGAGCTCTCCCATCTCCTGACGGTCGGTGAGTGGCGTGATGCGGTCGCCGGGGCCGCTCCCGTCGAGCGG
>JBDQKM010000014.1:0-30141 GCA_040263275.1 Acidimicrobiales bacterium | reverse complement strand
CAGCGGGGGCGGTGTGTTGACCCGCACCAGCTCGACCATGTCGGCAGCCGGGCACCCCATGATCACGGCATCGAGTTCGGACTCGGTGCACGCCAGCAGGCTGGCGATACAGCCGCCGAGCGAGAAGCCGAACACGCCGACCGACGTCGGGTCCTGCTCGCGGACCCACGCAAGCGTGCGGCGGACGTCCCAGAGCGACTGGGTGAGGCCGTGGACGTTGGCGACATGGTCGTCGCTCGGGAAGCTGGCTCTCGCTCGCGACTCGCCGCGGGGGCCGTGGTGCGGCAGCACCGGCATCACGATGTTGGCGCCAAGCACCTCGTGCATCCGACCGACCCGCAGCATCCGTGCGTCCCAGGTGCGGCCCATGTCGGCGCCGTGGATGGCCATGATCCACGGGCGCGGGCGATCGTCGTCGTGGCGCAGCACCCGCATCACGACAGTGTCGTTGTGCGGATCGTCCGACCACGACGCCCGCCCGGGTGCATCCGGATGTGGTGTCCATCCGCTGGCGAAGGTGAGACGGTGACCTTCCAGCCCGCCGAAGACGGCAGGCTCCTCGGATTCGATCTCGGGGGCCGACGGCTGGGGGTGGAGGATCATCGGGTCGTCGGCCACGCCGAGCGTGCGCCACAGCGCGTTCATCTCGTCGAGTTCTCGCTCGACGCGCAGGAACTCGTCGGCCGGCATGGGCTCCGAGAGCACTTCGAAGTACACCATCACGAGCTCGTCGAGTGCGGCGTGGGCCGTGCGGAGCGGATTCCAGTGGGGGGTCGCGAGGTCGTGGCGGGCGAAACGACGAGCGCGCTGATGCAGCGCGGCATTGACGCCGAAACGCCCGGTCCGCACCTGCGCCCGACGGGTCGCCGTCACGAGGGCCCGGGCCTTCGACCGCGGCGGCCGGACCGGGACCGGCCCGCGGTGGGGCAACGGGTCGGCCGCGTCGTCGGTCTCCGACGCTCGGGTCTCGGTGGGCATCGTCGTCTCCGGCAGGGCCATGACGCACCCCTCCTCGCAGGTCGGTCGCCACCGACAGTAGCGGTGTCTCCCCTTGTTCTCTCACCTTCGAACGCCCACGTCGTGCCACCGCGACGAGTGCGGGGGAGAAAACAATGAAGCGTCTGTCGGGTCAGGATCAGCTCTTCTTGTCGATCGAGACCCCTGATTGGCACCAGCACATCGCGGGGATGACCATCTTCGATGTCAGCGAGACCCCGGACTTCTCGTTCGAGCGCGCCGTCGAACGACTCGAGGAACGCCTGGCCTTGGCGCCGAAGTTCACCTGGCGATTGCGCAACGTCCCGTTCGGTCTCGACCGACCCGGTTGGGTCGAGGACGAACACTTCGACATCAGTCGTCACGTCCGGCGGGTCGGGGCGCCGCGCCCCGGCGGCCGCAAGGAGGTCGCCGACCTCATCGGGCAGATCATGACGACCCAGCTCAACCGGCGAATCCCACTGTGGGAGTACTGGTACATCGACGGACTGGCCAACGACCGCGTCGCCAGCGTCCTGAAGTTCCACCACGCCCTCCTCGACGGTGTCGCCGGGGCCAGCCTCGCCACCGTGCTCGCCGATCTGGCCCCCGACGCTCCGACTCCCGAGGTGCCCGACGATCTGCCCAAGGCCGGCCGCACCCCGTCGCGACGTGAGCTGATGCTGCGCAGCATCATTCCCAACGCCCGCACGCCGTTCCGTCTCGCTCGCTACGCCGGCGAAGCGGCCAACCGGGCGGTGGCGATGATCGACTACCAACGACACGCCGACAACGCCCCGAAGATGATCGCGGTCCCCCGCACCCGTTGGAACCAGAAGATCGGGCCCCGCCGCAGCGTGGCCTTCGCCTCGGTGTCGCTCGACGACGCCAAGGCCCTGCGCAAGGTCCACGATGTCAAGATCAACGACGTCGTCCTCGCGCTCGTCTCGGGCACGCTGCGCGCCTATCTCGAGAAGCACGACGAGGTCCCCGACGAGAGCCTGGTCGTG
The DNA here is from genome assembly GCA_040263275.1 of Acidimicrobiales bacterium. GTDB lineage: Bacteria > Actinomycetota > Acidimicrobiia > Acidimicrobiales > Aldehydirespiratoraceae > JAJRXC01. Next base: position 28,156 of record JBDQKM010000014.1, on the reverse strand, counting down.
AGTGTGCCGGTCTCCACGCGGGTCGAAGGCGACGAGGCACTCGACAACCAGATCGCCAACATGTCGGTGGAGTTGGCCTCCGACATCGACGACCCGATCGAGCGCCTCCTCAAGATCCACGAGAACAGCCAGGCGTCGAAGGAGATGACCAACGCGGTGCTCGCCCGCCACATCCAGTCGATCGGCGAGACGGCACCGCCGATGATGCTCAACCTCGCGATCACCGCCCTCCATCGCACCGGCGCGATGGCCGCCATCCCGACCGCCGTCAACGCCGTGGTCTCGAACGTGCCCGGCCCGCCGTTCCCGCTCTATTTCGCGGGGGTGCCGATCACCGGCATGTTCCCCGGCTCGGTGATCATGGAGGGCATGGGGCTCAACGTCACGGTGCTGAGCTACGTCGATCGCATCGACATCGGTCTGTCGGCCGACCCGGAACTCGTGCCCGACCTCTGGGACATGGCCGATCTGATCCCGGGCGTGATGGACGAGATGATGCAGGCCTCCGACCTCGGCCCGGCCACCCCCGTCGTCGACGCGTTCGGCTAGAGCACGCCCAGCCGCTCGCCGATGTCGCGCAGGACCTCGCGGTCGGCATCGGGTCGACGCGGCGCACCCGCGGGCACGTTGTCGGACTCGGCCCATCCCCGCAGCTCGAGGAAGGTGGCGGCGTTGTGCCGATAGCCCGGCACCGGCGGCCGGAACGTGAAATGCCCCAGATACTGGAGCATGTCGTTCAGCTCGTAGAAGTCGGCATCGCCCTCGAGCCACATCCGATCGCGGGCCGCGAACAGCTCCGGGGCGAACGTCGACAGGCCGAGGAGGTAGTCGGAGCCGTACATCACCATGTCGATGCCGAGATCGTTGCCGGTGAGGACCCGGAAATCGGGGCGCACCTCGTCTCGTAGGTCGAGACGTTGCCACTCGAGTTCGCGGCTCAGTGACGAGTGCTTCGCCCCGATGCACTGGGGGATCTCGAGGAGGGCTCGATAGGTGTCGAGCGAGAAGATGCGGCCGTAGGGCACGAACATCGGGCCGAGTTCGAAGCCGAGGAAACGGTCGAGTTCGGCACCGATGCCCGCCAGCGCCTCGATCCACTCTCCCTCGGTTCCCTCGTTGAGCCCGTGGCTCGGGAACACCACCGGCACGCCACCGCGATCGGCGATGTCGGTCGCCGCGGCGACGTATGCCGCGAGATCGAGCGGGTCGCCCGGCTCATCGGCCACGAAGGCCCCCGCCGCGAAGTCGCCGCCGGTGACGTCGCGGGCGAGGTCGAGCACCCGCAGCTTGGTGGCTGTGTCGAGTAGCTGGACGTAGCCGGTGTCCATGTTGACGCCCGGCACGAGGCCGGCCTCGTGGGTGCGGCCGATGTGGGCCTCGGTCGCGGCCCAGTCGATCTCACCACCCGTGGTGTGGGGCAACAGCACGGCCGACATCCCGAAGATCTTCCGGCGGGGTCGGATACGGGCGGGGACATCGAGCTCGGCCACGGCGCCGAACCTAGCGTCGCTCGTTCACGGCGCCGACTGATCGCCCCACCCGCCGGGAATCACGCCGTCGGTGGTGACGGTGCGCTCCGCGAACAGCCATCGACCGTCGACGCATCGGTAGCGGTCGAGATAGCGACCCCAGTGGTCGAGTCCGCGGTCGGTGAGCACCTGGTAGTAGCAGCGGCTCGTGGCCGTGTCGGACGACGTGAGGTCGATCTGCAGCGTGGCGGTGAAGTGGCGGATGAAGGCGGCCCGAGCGGTGTCGCCACTCCCGGTCTTGGCCGCCGCCCCCGCGAACATGGCCTCGATCGCATCACGGCCATGGTGTGAACCGGAGGGGATGTGCATCACCGCATCGGTGGTGAACAGTTCGAGTACCGATGCGAACCGGCCCGAATCACCGTTGGCGTTGTAGCGCGCCACGAGGTCACGGATCTGTTCTCGAGCATCGAGTTCCCAGTGCTCCATGTGCTTTCCCTATCACGCCGGGCCGCCCGCTAACGTCCGCCGTCATGACCGTTGCGGACGACTATGCCGGACCCTTCGACCCCGACTGGACCGTGGCGTCGCTCTCACGCGCCGGCCTCGCTCGGCTCTGCCGCGAGTATCAGATGCTGTCGATGTTCCACGACCGGGCCTGGATGCCCCACATCGCCGTCGCCGGCGGCGAGGCCGCAACGGTCATCATGGCCGACGGGGAGTGGATGGGCGCCAGCCCGATCTACACCCGCCGCAACCTCGCCAACGTAGGTGCCGAGGGCGAGACCGTGTCGTCGATCTTCAAGGGCATCCAGCTCGACATCGGTGGCCCCGACCACTATCTCGACTTCCGCTTCGAGGTGGTCTCGGACGACGAGGGGATCTTCTGGACCGAGTTCTGCGGCCCACACGACCATCTGCGGCGGCTGTCGGGCAACGACCCGGGCACGGTCCAGCTCATGTGTCACGACATGGAGGACCGGACCTTCGACGCGACCTTCGGTGCCACCAATCCGAAGGCACGGTGCGAGCCGATCTTCCGCCCTCCTCGGCCCGACGAATTCACCGGCCACCACTGCCGCTGGCGGCTCTACATCGACCACGAGGCGACCGGCGCCCTGCCGCCGAACCCGAGCCTCGCATTCATGGAGACGACCGAAGCCGCCGCCTTCCCGTTCGCCCTCGGCGACTCGGCCGAACCCGGAGGACTCGACGACTACTCGGGTCCATTGCAGGAGTGGTTCCGGCTCGAGGAGTTCTCCCACGCGTTCCTGGCTCGCCAGGCCAAGGAGTACGCGCTCGACAACCATCTCCTGATGCGGGCCGGCTACTGGACCGCGTCCGAGAACTGGGGGGACGACTTCCTCGAGCGCACGATCCCCGAACACCGGGCCGGGTTCGCGCCGGGCCTGGTCGAACGCCTCACCCGGGCACTCGCCATCGACGGCGACGGCCTCGACACCATCGCCAAGATCGTCCAGGTCGATCCGGTGCACGTTCCGGAGTACACCGACATCCGCGTCGAGCTCGGGGACGACGCCGTCCGGGTCACGCTCCACGAGTGCACCGCGCTGACCGACGACCCTCGGAGCCCCCTCATGCCGCTGTTCGCCACGCCGGAGACGCCGGGATTCGAGCACATGGCGCAGGCGATCAACCCGCAGGCCCGGGTTCGCCGGCTCGACGATGCAGGCGACGCGGTCGAGGCCTGGGAGATCGTGATCGATCAGGACGCCGAACCGGTCGCCCCTCACCCGTTGGCCGACATGGTCAACCTGCACGGGATCACGACGTTCGACCTGTCGGCTCGGCCCGAGACGCCGGTGGCGTTGTCGATCAAGCCTTGACCGCCAGTCGAGCCCGGCGAGCGCGGTCGCTCAGCGGGGCGCGAACCGCTGCCCGGCGTCGAGGCGGATGCATCCGCCGTTGAGCATCGGGTTCTCGATGATCGCCAGGGCGAGGCGGGCGTATTCCTCGGGCTTGCCGAGCCGCTTCGGGAACGCGGCGTCCTTGGTGAGGGCGTCGGCGAACTCGTCGGGGATCCCCTTGGTGATCCCGGTCGCGAAGAGGCTCGGGGCGATCGCGTTGACCCGGATACCCAGCGATCCGAGGTCGCGGGCCATGGTGAGGCACATGCCGGCGATCCCGGCCTTCGCCGCGGTGTAGGCGACCTGACCGATCTGCCCCTCGAAGGCGGCGATCGATGCGGTGTTGATCATGACCCCGCGTTCCCCGTCCTCGTTGGGCTCGTTCTCGCTCATGGCGGCGGCGGCCAACCGGTTGATGTTGAACGACGACACCAGATTGAGATCGATCACGTGACGGAACTCGTCGAGCGGATGCGGACCGTCCTTCGAGAGGGTTCGACGGGCCACGCCGCCGCCCGCCGTGTTCACCACCGCGTCGAGCCCGCCGAGCTGCTCTACCGCGGCGCCGAGTACCGCCTCGATGCCCTCGAAGTCGGTGACGTCGCTGGGATGGAACGTGGTGCCGTTCCCGATCTCGGCCGCCACGGCCTCGCCATCGGATGACGCGAGGTCGAGGATCGCGACCGATCCGCCGCCGGCGGCGATCGCCTCGGCGGTCGCCCGGGCCATACCCGATGCGCCGCCCACCACGACGGCTCGAAGTCCTCTGATCTGCATGCTCGCTCCCCTGTTTCGACGGGCGAATCATCGCACGACCGCCTTTCCCGACACGAACCTGACAGGGGTAGGGTCGGCTCCCATGAGCGACGCCCCCTGGTCCACCATCCCCGACCTCATCGACGATGCCGCCGCCCGCTTCGCCGGCAACGAGGCCATGGTCGACGGCGACGTGCGGTGGAACTTCGTCGAGTTCCGCGACCAGATCCACCGCGCCGCCCGTGCCTTCATCGCCAGTGGCGTCGAGAAGGGCGACACCGTGGCGGTGTGGGCCCCCAACATCTGGGAATGGGCGGTCGCTGCGCTCGGGGTGCACGTGGCCGGCGGTGTGGTCGTCCCGGTCAACACCCGCTGGAAGGGCCGAGAGGCCGAATACGTGCTGCGCAACAGCGAGGCACGGATGCTGTTCACGGTCACCGACTTCCTCGACACCGACTATGTGGCAGCGCTGGAGGAAGCCAACGCGCCCGACTCGCTGGAGGAGATCGTGGTGATGCGAGGCCGGGTGCCCGATGGCACGACGGCCTTCGCCGACTTCCTCGACCGGGCCGACTCGGTCTCCGACGACGATCGCGCCGGCCGGACCGCCTCGGTCACCGGCGACGATCTGTGCCACATCATGTTCACCTCGGGCACGACCGGCGACCCGAAGGGCGCGATGCTCATCCACTCGGCGATCTGCCGGTCGTATCACTCCTGGGCGAACGCCATCGGCCTCGACGAGCACCGCTATCTCATCGTGAACCCGTTCTTCCATTCGTTCGGGCTCAACGCCGGCATCATCGCCTGCCTGATGACCGGCAGCACGATCGTTCCCCATCCGGTCTTCGACGTGCCCTCCGTGATGAAGCGCATCCCCGAGGAGCGCATCTCGTGCTTCCCGGGCCCGCCGGCGATCTACCAGACGATCCTCAACACCGAGAACCTCGACGACTTCGACATGTCGACCCTCCGACTGGCCGTCACCGGGGCTGCGCCCGTGCCGGTGTCGCTGATCGAGGAGATGCGTCGTCGCCTCCACTTCGAGACGATCATCACCGGTTACGGGCTGACCGAGTCGTCCGGCATGGCGACCATGTGCCGGGTCGGCGACACGGCCGAGATCATCTCGGGCACGTCGGGCCGCGCGATCGACGACGTCGAGGTCTGCATCGTCGACCCCGACGGCAACGAGGTCGCCCGCGGTGAACCCGGTGAGATCGTGATCCGGGGCTACAACGTGATGAAGGGCTACCTGAACGACCCGGAGAAGACCGCCGAGACGATCGATACCGACGGGTGGCTCCACACCGGCGACATCGGCGTGATGGACGACGGCGGCAACATCGACATCACCGACCGGGTCAAGGACATGTTCATCAACGGCGGCTTCAACGCCTACCCGGCCGAGATCGAGAACCTCATGGCCGCGCATCCCGGGATCGGTCAGGTCGCGGTGGTCGGCGTGCCCGACCAGCGCCTCGGTGAGGTCGGCTACGCCTTCGTCGTCCCCGCGCCGGGGGCCGACCAGGACACCGACGCACTCATCGCGTGGTGCCGGGCCGAGATGGCCAACTACAAGTGCCCGCGCCATGTCGAATACGTGGACGAGCTCCCCCTCAACGCCAGCGGCAAGGTCCTCAAGTACGAGCTCCGCGACCGGGCCGTCGCCTCGCTCGCGTGACGACGCCCACCTCCGCCTACGACCCGTCGGCCCGGGGTCCGTATCCCGTCGGGGTCCGGTCGTTCACCGCGACTCGCCCCGACCGCGAGATCGAGGTCGAGGTCTGGTATCCGGCGTCCGCCGAGCACGCCGGCGCCGACCTCGACCCCGACGTCCAGGACCGGTACTCGATGATGGTCGGAGCCCCGGCCGCCGGCCAGGCTGCGGTTCGGGATGCGGCACTCGGCGTGCCGGACGGCGACCTCGCGCCGGCCGTGGTCTTCAGCCACGGGTTCGGGGGCCATCGCCGCCAGTCGACGCACCTCACCACCCACCTCGCCAGCCACGGCTATGTCGTGGCTGCGCCCGACCATCAGGGCAACACCACGGGCGACGTCATGGGGTGGGCGCTGGGCGTCGATCCCCCGACCGACATGGCGGCCTACACCGACGAGACCGCGACCAACCGGGTGGCCGATGCCCGACGAACGCTCGACGGCTTGCTCGACGGCGAGTTCGCCGTCCCCGGCGATCCCGACGCCTGCGGGGTCGCCGGCCACAGCTTCGGTGGATGGACGGCCCTGCAGACCACCGCTACCGATCGTCGGATCCGGGCCGTGCTCGGTCTGGCACCGGCCGGCGGCGACGGCGGCGTGTTCGGCGGCCCGGCCGACCCGCGGGCGACCATGCACGCGAGGCTCGATCTCGACTGGGGACGCGACGTGCCCGCTCTCGTCATCGTCGCCGACGACGACCATGTGCTCCCTCTTGCGATGATGGACGACCTGCTCGCCCACGCGCCGGCGGTGGATCGACTCGTGACGCTGGTCAACGCGGATCACTACCACTTCTGCGACAACACCGAGGTCGTCCACGACCTGATGAGCGGGCTGCTGGGCGAAGCCGGCCGGCCCTCGAGCGAGCTCATGCCCGGCGCCCACGCCCACGCGGTCACGACGCAACTCGGACTCGCCCTCTTCGACTCCGCTCTGCGCGACCACGATGCCGCCCGCGCCCTCCTGGCCGGCGACCTCGTCGACGACTTCGCGCAGCAGGGCGTCGCCGTCCACCTCACCCCCTGACCCGTCACACCGGTGTCAGACACTCGTCACGGCACCGGCGATTAGCGTCGCCGGCGATGGCGACCTACGAGCATCCCTATCCCGACCCCGCGCTCGCGGCCTCCCACCCGTTCGTCCCGGTCCCGACCGAGCGACGGAGCGACGACGAGATGCAGCGACGAGCCGACGACTTCCATCGATTGATGAACGGGCGGCGCAGCGTGCGGATGTTCGACGACACGCCGGTCCCGCGTCGACTGATCGAAACGGCGATCCGCACGGCGTCGACCGCGCCATCGGGAGCCCACCTGCAGCCGTGGACCTTCGTCGCCATTCGCGACCCCGTGGTCAAGCGACGGATCCGCGAGGCCGCCGAGGAAGAAGAACGAGTCAACTATCTCGACAACCGGATGAACGACGAGTGGCAGCGCGCCATCGCGCCGCTCGGCACCGACCACCACAAGGAGTTCCTCGAGATCGCACCGTGGATCGTGGTGCTCTTCGAGCAGCGCTTCGGCACGAACGACGACGGGTCGAAGCGCACCCACTACTACGTGAAGGAGAGCGTCGGCCTCGCCGCCGGCATGTTCGTCACCGCGGTGCACCAGATGGGACTCGCCACACTGCCGCACACGCCGAGTCCGATGGCGTTCCTGCGTACGGCGCTCGATCGCCCCGACACCGAGCGCCCGTTCGTGATGTTCCCGGTGGGTCATCCACTCCCGGGCGTGCAGGTGCCCGACCTTCAGCGCAAGCGACTCGAGGACGTCGCCGTCTTCCTCGACTGAGCGCCAACGCGATCGGGGGCGAGCAGCTCCTGCCCGACCCGGAAGCCGCCCGCTATTCGGCGAACACCTCGTCGAGTCGACCCGTGGTCACGTCGTAGACGAAACCGCGGATGTGGTCCTTGTGGAGGATGAACGGTGAGTACTCGAGCCGTTTCATCGACTGCCGGGTGTCGGCGTAGGGGTCGACGAACGCCTCCACCGACCACAAGGGCCGCACCCCGAGCTCTTCCATCAGACCGGCGTTGAAGCCGTCTTCGGTGACCTTCTGGAGCCCACAGTCGGTGTGGTGCATCAGGATGATCTCGCGAGTGCCGAGCGCACGCTGCGAGAGCGTGAGCGATCGGATCACGTCGTCGGTGACCACCCCGCCGGCGTTGCGGATGATGTGGGCGTCGCCGCGATCGAGACCCAGGATCGGGAACACCGGCATGCGCGAGTCCATACAGGCGACGATGGCCACGTTGCGCCCTGGGCTCGCCGGCAACCCGCGGTGTTCGAAGCTCGCAGCCCACGCTTCATTGTTCGCCACGAAGCGGTCGGCATTCGGCTGGAAGTCGTCGTCGGTCATGGCGTCAGCTTTACCGCAAAGCGCCGCGTGATAGGACATGGACCATGAACGGAGTCATGGACGGAATCCGAATCCTCGAGGTCGCGGACCACACGTTCGTGCCCGCCGCCTCGGCGATCCTCTCCGACTGGGGGGCCGACGTCATCAAGATCGAGCACGCCGTGCGCGGCGACGCCGCACGCGGCCTCGGACAGAGCGGCGCGGTCGACCTGAGCGGCGACGTGCACGCGATCATGGAGCACGCGAACCGCGGCAAACGCAGTCTCGGCCTCGACCTGCAGACCGACGAAGGCCTCGCGGTGTTGCACAAGCTCATCGCCATGAGCGACGTGTTCCTCGTCAACAAGCCGCCGGCCGTGCGCGAACGGCTGCGCATCACCGAAGACGAGGTACGGGTCCACAATCCCTCGATCGTCTACGCGGCGGGAACGGCCTGGGGACCACAGGGGCCCGAGGGCAACCGCGGCGGCTACGACATGACGTCCTTCTGGTGCCGTTCCGGCGCCGCGATGGGTGCGTGGTACGTCGACGACGAACGCATGCCGAGCCAACCGGGCCCGGCCTTCGGCGACTCGATGGGTGCGATGACGATCGCCGGCGGCATCAGCGCCGCGCTGCTGAAGCGGGAGCGGACCGGCGAGGCCCAGTCACTCGAGGTCTCGCTGCTCGGCACCGGCATGTGGGCGATGGCGTCGGGCATCGCCATGAGCCACGTCAACGGGTCGGCCTGGCGACCGTTCGACATGGCCGGCATGGTGTTCAACCCCCTCCTCGGCACGTTCCCGACAGCCGACGGCCGGATGATCAACATCACCTGCCTCCAACCGCTCAAGTACTGGCAGGAGTTCTGCCGGGTCATCGGTCGTGAGGAGCTCATCGACGACGAACGCTTCGCCACCCACGAGACCCTGACCGCCAACGCGACCGAGGCGAAGGCCGTCGTCGACGAATTCATCGCCACCCGCACCCTCGACGAGGTCCGCCGCGACCTGGCCGACTTCGACGGCCAGTGGACACCCGTCCTCGACTCGCTCGAGATCATCGACGACCCGCAGGCCGTCGCCAACGACTACGTCCAGGATCTCGAGAACGAGGCGGGCGTCCCGTTCAAACTCGTGACCACCCCGGTGCAGTTCAACGGCGAAGCGAGCCCGGTCGGCCGAGCGCCCGGCTTCAACGAACACGGCGACGAGATCCTGACCGGCGACCTCGGCCTGACGATGGACGAGATCATCGAACTCAAGGTGAAGGGCGCCGTCACCTGAGCGAGCTCAGGGCGCCAGACCGAGCACCCGGGCGGCGTTGCCGCGCAAGAACGGCTCCCAGACGTGGTCGCGGAACGGCACGTCGTCCATCTCGGTGAAGATCCGGTCGAGCTCGAGCGCGTAGGGGTGGTAGCCCCCGTAGAGGACCTTGTCGACTCCCCGGGTGTTCGCGTAATCGACGATGGCCGCCGGATAGTGCTTCGGCGCGAAGGCCGAGGTCGAGTAGTGCAGGCCGGGCCACTTGAGCATCAGCTTCACCGCGAGGTCGGTCCACGGCTCGCCGCCGTGGCGCATGACCAGGACCAGATCCGGGAAGTCGTACCTCACCGCGTCGAGCGCCTCGACCTGCTGGCTCGCCATCGGCACGCGCGGTCCGGGCACCCCGACCGTGACGAACAGCGGGAGCCCCAGCTCGACACAGGTGGCGAACACCGGGAACCAGCGGGCGTCGTCGAGCGGCGCGGCCGGCGACAGGCCCGCCGGGAAGGCCCCGACCGCCCGGACCCCGTGCGCCGCGTGGTCGGCGCGGACCTGACGGACCGCACCGACGACATCGTTCGGGTCGACCTGCGTCGCGAGGACGAAGCGATCCGGGAAGAGCCGAGCCGCCTCGAGCGCAACGGGGTGGCCGAGCGTGATCAACCCGATCTCGACCTCGTTGCGATCCATGGCGGCGAGGGTGTCGGTGATCACGGTGACATGATCGGCGTCGGCCGCGGCCACGGCCGGGATCTCGCGATACATGTAGTCGGCCGGGTGCTTGTCGCCGCGCTGCGCCGGGCGGACGTTGGCCGGATTGCGGTCGACCTCACCGATCGAGCGGAAGCCGATGAGCGTGTCGAGCGCGGCGAGGCCGGACGGGCGAGCCACCCGATTCAGGACGCGACGCGGGCGAGATGGGCCTCGACGGCTGCCCGCCACTCGTCCTGATGGGTGAGCTGGGGCGAGTGGTAGGCGTCGGCGATGACCACGCATTCGCCGTCGACCACCCCGTCTGCCAATGCGTGAGCATGGTCGACGTAGGGGTGGTCGTGTTCGCCCGCGATCACGGTGACCGGCGCGTCGATGTCGCCGAGCAGGTGATCGACCGGCTGCAGGTGATCGTCGAACAACGCGAGGCCCAGCGCCCGACACGCCATCGGATCGAAGGCCGCGCTCAGCTCGGCCTTCCTGGCCTGCCACTCCGCCGGAGTGGCCGCCTCGATGAGCGGATCCTCGGGTGTGGGCGGTGCCGCCCCCATCGGGGTGTCGACCGTGATCGACGAGAAGTAGCCGGCGATCATCGCCGACACGTCGGGGTCGTCCACGCCGAAACGCCACGCCGTGGTGTCCATCAGGATCAGCGAGTGCACGAGATCACGCCGGGCGAGGGCGAACCGCAGCGCGACGCGCCCGCCCATCGAGTGCCCGAGCATGTCGACCGGCCCGTCGACGGTGTGGGCCAGCCAATCGATCACGTCGTCGACGATGTGGTCGACCGTGTAGGTCGCGTCGTCGAGCGAGTTCGACGAGCGGCCGTGGCCCCGGTGATCGATCGCCAGCACCCGCCGGTGTTCGGCGAGCGCGGGGATGTGCAGCGCGAAGTCGTGGGCCGAACCCGAGAAGCCGTGGATCAGCACCAGGGGTGGGCCGTCGCCGCTTCCCCACTCGTCCCAGGCGAGGGTGAAGCCCTCGACGGCGAAGGTCTTGGTCAGCTCGGGCATGTGCGCCACTTCAGCCCATTCATCCTTCGTTCACAAGCGGTACGACCTGTTCCGCGAATGCATCGACCTGATCGAGGTACTCGGCGAGGTCGCGGGCCCGGAACTTGAGATGGAAGGTGTTGGCCCCGGCGGCCCGAGCGGCGCGGAGATCGTCGACCAGCGGTTCGACTCCCCCGGACAACGCCATGACACCCTCGGGCACGTCACCGAGGAGATAGGTCCACGGGGGCATGTAGCCGATGTCGAAGCCCACCTCGGCTCGTCCCGCGGCGGCGGCCGCGGCGTGGATCGTGTCGACGATCTCGCCGTACTGTTCCTTGCCGTTGCCCATCGGGATGTAGCCGTCGCCGACTCGTCCGGCCCGGCGCCACGACGCCTTGCCGCTGCCGCCGACCCAGATCGGCAGCTCGGCCTCCGGCTGCGGCGCGACACCGACATCGGTGTAGGAGTAGAAGTCGCCGTCGTGCGACACGTAGGTGTCGGCGAACGCACCACGAACGGCATCGAGCGTCTCGTCGAGTCGTTTGCCCCGTGTCCGGAAGTCGATGCCCAACGCGTCGAACTCGGCCTCGACGTGGCCGGCACCCACCCCGAGGATGGCCCGACCGCCGGAGAGGTGGTCGAGTGTCCCGAACGCCTTCGCCGTCTGGAGCGGGTGCCGGTAGCCGGCGATCCACACGACCGAGAGCAACCGCACGTCGTTGGTGTGCGCGGCGAGGAACCCGAGCGTGGCCACGGTGTCGTACCAGGTGGTGGTCATCCGGGCGGCGTACTCGTTGTCGGGAATCGCGATGTGGTCACACACGCCGACGAAGTCGTAGCCCCGTTCGTCGCAGCGGCGGGCGATCGCCACGAGGTCGTCGACCGTCGCGGCGTCCTCCCAGGGATCGACGAGCGTACGGGTGAGGGTCTGGATGGGTAGCTGGATCCCGTAGGACCATCCATCGCCGGTGTTGATCGCGCTCACGCGTCGTTCCCTTTCTCCTCGGCCTCGAGGCCGGCCTTGTACTCGGCGATCGCCTCCTCGGTGACCCCGACGAACTCCGCGGCCCGCGGATAGCCCACATAGGGGGTGGCCTGGATCAGCACTTCGCGGACCTCGTGTTCGTCGAAGTCGCCGCGCTTCAGTCCGGAGAGACACTGGATCTTCCAGGTCGCGGGTCCACCGATCGCCGCGATCACCCCCATGACCACGAGCCGGCGGTCGCGCACGTCCAGTGCGTCCCGGGTCCACACGGCACCGAAGCAGTCTTCGGTCATGAGGTCGGCGAAGTCCATGAAGCCCTGGGGCACCACCGGCACGACGCCCTGATACACGTCCTCGAGCTTGGCCGCGCCGCGGTCCCACTTCTCCTGGTCGACCTGGTGGCTCATGTCAGTTGTCTCCTTCAGGCTGGGGCATGCCGTAGACCAACCCCATCGAATCCCGGACGGTCTCGACCACCGGCATCGGGCGTCCCGACTCCCGGCCGAGGCTGGCGGCGAGATCGAGGTCCTTCTCCGCGAGATAGATGTTGCCGGCCAGGAAGGCACCGAGGTCGCCGACCTTCGTCTCGGGCGCCATGGTCACCAGCGGGTAGAAGCGCTCGGTCAGCTGACCGAGCTGACCGATGTGGCGCCAGGCCGCGAGCAGCTGCTCGGGGTCGGATCCCTCGCCGACGACGATCTGGTGGGCAGCGCTCAGCGCGGCCTGCTGGAAGTAGGTCATCACGTTGAAGGCGACCTTCATCGCCATGCCGGCACCGACGGGTCCGGCCTCGAACACCGCGCCGCCGCAGCAGTCGAGCACGGCCCGCGCCGTCTCGGTGAGACCGCCTTCGGGCACACCGGCCATGATCGAGAGCGCGCCCTCCTCGGCCGCCGCCGCGCCGCCGGCCACGCCGGCATCGAACACCGCAACCTGTCGTTCGGCGCCGAGCACCGCCAGATCCCGCACCGTGTCGGGGTGCACGGTCGAATGCACACCGATCGTCGTCCCGGGCCGACACGACCCGAGGATCCCCAGATCCCCGGTGATCACCTCCATCACCGCGGCGTCGTCGGGCACACAGATGCTGATGTGGTCGCACGCCGCTGCGAGATCGGCGCCCGATGCGGCGGCGACCGCACCCTTGGCGACGGCTGCGTCCATTGCCTCGACACTGAGGTCGAAGACGCGAAGATCGAATCCGCTGGCCGCGAGCCGTCCCGCCATGGCGCCACCCATGGCGCCCAATCCGATGTATCCGACCGTTCCTGCCACTGCGCGTCTCCTCTGACCGTCGCGCCAACGTAGTTGGCGCCAGTCGCCGGTCGGGAATCAGAGGTAGTCGAGGGGCAGTGCGGTGGTCTGCTTCATCTGCTCCATGACGAAGACCGTCCGGACGTCGTAGAGATCGACGCGGGCGATCAATCGTTTGTAGAAGTCGTCGTAGGCCTCGATGGAGGGCACCACGACCTTCAACGTGTAGTCGATCTCCCCAGAGGTCCGATAGGCCTCGATGATCTCGGGCAGGTCGGTAATGCCGGCGCTGAACCGTTCGAGCCACGCCGCGCTGTGGTCGTTGGTGCGGATGTGTACGAGCGCAGTGACGTCGAGGTTGAGCGAGCCCGGGTCGACGAGCGCCACCCGCCCCCGGATGACGCCGTCGTGTTCGAGCTTCTGCACCCGGCGCCAGACCGGGGTGGCCGTCAGCCCGACGTGGTCGGCCAGCTCACGGGCCGTCAGGTCGCCATCGTCCTGGAGAAGACGCAGTATTTCCCGATCAATCTCGTCCACAATAGAAAATTGTAGCCCAGACAGGGACTTCTGAAGAACAGACTATGTGCTCTCCGCGTGAAGTGGGCAAAACTTGCACGGTTCTTCCAGCCCCTGATCTCTACCCTGGACCCATGGCCGCGAACCCCTTCACCGACCACCCTCACGCCGTGGGCGAGTCGTACCGTGAACACATGGCCGTGGCCCTCGGCGTCAGCCGTCAGTTGGCCGGCGCGGCCGTGGCCGCGCTGGTCCACGCCGTCGTCCCGCGGTTCCACACCACCACGGCGAGCGACAAGATCAGGGCGCTGGCCGGATGTATCGAACGCCACGACCGCGAGGGTCTGCGCACGAACGCCACCCTCACGGTCGTCGACGGCACGGTCGTCGACGGCGTCGCCTGAGCGTCAGAACTTGCCGGGTCGCTGACCGACCCGGTCGTACTTCGGGCCGAGCATCACGCCGAGCTGGCGCGCCTCGCCCGGACCGAGGGCGATCCCCGGCCGCCCGTGGGCGAACCGGAAGTTGTCGAACACCGCGACGTCGCCCTGTCGCCAATCGACCTTGATGCCGAAGCGGTCGTAGAGGGTCACCATCTGCTGCAGCTCGTCACGCGTGAACTCCGAGTCGTCGCCGAAGGTCATGTGCAGCGGCCGCTCATCGTGCGGCAGGTGCATGACCAGCGGCCACCCGTCGAACCACATGCCGTGATCGGCGATCGAGCAGTAGAAGAGGTTTCGATCCGTGATCGGGTCGTACTCGAAGGCGTCGCAGTAGTAGCGGGTCTTCAGCATGCGTTCGGGACCCCACTCGGTGAGGAGCCCCCGCTCCCGGGCGTAGGCCTCGGCCTCCTCGGGATCGTCGGTACCCATGGACAGCTGCCAGTGGTTGTAGACCCCGACCTCGAGCCGGTTCGCGAAGGCCTCGCGATCGGTCAGCGACCGGTGGTAGCAGACCCCGAGGTCACGCAGCTTGCGCCCGAGTTCGGTGGAGAGGATGTGGTCGGTCGAGGCCAGACCATCGGAGAAGTAGGTGGCGCCGCGGTCGGGCAGCGCCTCCTTGCACAGGAAGGCGAGCGCCCGCGTGCTCTTGGACACGTAGGCCATCTCGTGGTGGTAGTGCAGGTGCGCGCTCAACGGCGCACCGACCTCGAACACGTTGGCGTCGAGCGCCTGCCGAGGGTTGCTGCCGCCCTCGTAGTGCATCTCCTCGGGGAGGCAGTGGCGAGCGAGCGTCCGCATGTCGGCCAGCTCTGCGAGGCCGGTGTTGCGGACGTGGACGAGACCGACCTCGTCGTAGACCTGCCGCATCCGTTCGGCGAGCGGCCCTTCCGGATCGAGATCGGCCCGACCCCCGGCGTCGATCTCGTAGCGATCGGTGGCGATCGCCGGTGTCCCGTTCCACCATTCGGGGACGATCATGTCGTCGACCCGCCGATCGAGATCCGGTGGTGCCTGGAGGAAGTCGATCGATTCCGTGGTTGTCATGTGCCTGCTCCGCGTTCCGCTCGGTGGGCGTGCCCGATGGGATACCTCGATCTGAGTGAATCCCGACTAATGCTCTCGGGAATGGTAGCGGGGGTCGCGCCGTTTGCCCAGCGCGAATCTCGCGACCGGTTTAGTGCGCGCACCGGCGGGCGGCCAGACTGGGCCCATGAGCGCTCCCCACCACTCGTCTGCCCACCACACGGTCATCAGCGCCGACACCCACTGCGGCGCCGACCTCCTCGGATATCGCCCCTACCTCGACGCGAAGTACCACGAGGAGTTCGACCTGTGGGCCACGTTCATGCAGGAGGATCACGAGCGCCGCAAGGAGCTCTTCAAGGACATGGAACGCACGCCGATGGAGGTCGGCGTCGACGGTGACCCCGACGAGTTCGGCTATCGCAACTTCGACTCGGCCAAGCGTCTCCAAGAACAGGAAGAGGACGGCGTCATCGCCGCCGTGCTGTTCCCCAACACCCAACCGCCGTTCGCGCCGCCGGCGGCGACCTCGTTCGAGGCCCCGCCCTACAGCGACAACTTCGAACACCGGTGGGCCGGGCTGCGCGCACACAACCGCTGGCTCGCCGACTTCGTCAGTGAGGCTCCCGAGCGCCGCGCCGGGATCATCCAGATCTTCCTGGGCGACGTCGAGGGTTCGGTGAAAGAGATCGAGTGGGCGGCCGAGCAGGGCATGCGGGGCGGCATCCTCGTCCCCGGCGCCCCGCCCGATTCACCGTTCGAGCCGCTCTACTCGGCCACCTACGAACCGATCTGGGCTGCGGCAGCCGATGCCGGCATGCCCCTCAACCATCACGCCGGCGGCGCCACGCCGAGTTTCGGCGACCACTTCCCCGCCTCGCTCGCGATGTTCATGCTGGAGGTCCAGTGGTGGACGCAACGGGCGCTGTGGCACCTGATGTTCTCCGGCGTGTTCGAGCGCCACCCCGACCTCCCCTACGTGATCACCGAGACCGGCACCGCATGGGTGCCCGACACGTTGGCCAAGCTCGACAGCTTCCACCACCGGATGAAGTTCTCGAAGTACGGATCCGAATCGATCTTCGGAGGCCAGGCGGTCGCGAAGATGTCGCTCACCCCGTCGGAGTACTTCGAGCGGCAGTGCTACATCGGCGCGTCGTTCCTGCGGCCGGCCGAAGGCGACCTCGCCCGCCAGGTCGGGGCCGACCGCGTGATGTGGGGATCCGACTATCCCCACATCGAAGGGTCCTACCCCCACACCCACGAGCACCTGCGTCTCACGTTCGCGCAGATGACACGCGAAGAGACGACCAAGATCCTCACCGACAACGCGGCCCGGGTCTACAAGTTCGACGTCGAGGCACTCGCCCCGCTGGCCGAGCAGTACTGCCCGACCAAGGAGTTCGTCGAGACCCCCATCGACTACGCCGACATTCCCGAACGGGCCAAGGGCTGTCCGGGCATGAACCCTCTCAACCAGATCCAGGAGGTCGCGTGAGCGACGACGGAACGACCAACGACACCATTGCCGACATCGAGATCGCCGGCACGGTCGCCGTCGTCACCGGAGGCGCCGGCGGAATCGGCAAGGGAATCGTCGGCGCGCTACTGCGGGCCGGATCGTCGGTGGTGATCGCCGACATCGAAGCCGACACGATCGCCGCGACCGTCGACGAGTTCTCCTCCCTCGGACCGGTCTCAGGCGTCCGGACCGACATCACCGACGAGTCCTCGGTGAAGGCCCTCGCCGACCAGGTCTACGAGCAGCACGGCAAGGTCAACATGCTCTACAACAACGCCGGGGTCACCTCCGGCGGTGGTGGCAAGCCGTGGCAACAGGAGCCGAACGACTGGCGTTGGTGCTTCGGCGTCAACGTCTTCGGCACGGCGATCTGCACGTCCGAGTTCGTGCCCCGCATGCTCGAGGGTGGCGAGCCCGGACAGGTGATCAACACCTCGTCGGGCGACGGCGGCTTCGCCCCGGTGCCCACCGCGTCGGTCTACGCCGCATCGAAGGCCGCGGTGAGCTGCTTCACCGAGGCGTTGCACCACAACCTCGTCATGGAGGACACGCAACTGCGGGCGTCGGTCTTCTACCCGTCGGGCGGCCTCCAGCGCACCGGCCTGTTCACCGCCAGCCGCAACCGCCCCGAGGAACTCCAGCGGGTCGGGCAGGCGACGGGCCGCAAGAGCATGACCTTCGACGAGATGAAGACCATGCTCGAGAAGTCCGGCCGCGAGGTCGTCGAGGCCGATCTCGACGCCCAGGGCGACTTCGTCGTCAGCGAGACCGCCGCTCGGCGCTACATCATCACGTTGAACCTCGGTGACACGGTCGAACTCCTCCACCGCCGAGCCGATGCCATCGGTCGCCTCGACGTGCCTCCCCACCACGGCATGCCCATCTGAGCCCGTGCTCGACGACGACGCGGTCGCCGAGGCGGTCGCCTACACCCAGCTGCGGCGCCTGCAGAGCCGCTACGCCGACATCGTGACCCGTCGGGCCTGGCCCGAACTCCACGAGATCATGCGCGACGACTGTGTCATCACGGTCAACCTCGTCGACGACGAGATCCACTTCCACGGACCCCAGGCGATCGGCGACTTCATCGGCGGCCAGCTCGAGCAGTTCGACTTCTTCGAGTTCGTGATCCTCAACACGGTGATGGAGATCGATGCCGCCGCCGGCACCGCGACGGCGCGCATGTACATGCAGGAGGCGCGCCAGAACATCGCCGACGGGAAGCGGTCCGACACCTTCGGCGTCTACCACGACCGGTTCGAACGGGATCACGACGGCGCGTGGTGGTTCGCCCGTCGCCGCTATCAGTCCTACGCCCGGACCAACGGGGGCGAACGAGCCCAGGGGTCGGGCGACCTGACCGTGTTCGCGCTGCCCGAGATCCCGCTCGATCAGCTCGACTGAGGGCTCACCAGCCCTGTTCGAGCCCGGCCATGATCCTCGGGAACCAGAGGTCGTACATCGCGTCGTCGCCATAGCTCTCGTTGTTGAGCACGGCGATGCTCATGAGCTGCTGGACGGCGAGTGTCCGATAGGTGGAGTCGACGGCCGCTCGGAGATCCGCGGGATCGAGGTCGACCCCGTGTCCGGCCATGGCCGTTTCGTAGCCGGCGATCAGCTCGTCGCGCTCACCGATCCGATCGGACGAGAGGCTGCTCGAGAGCAGGTAGCCGACATCGAAGCCGGGGTGGGCGTGGCCGACGAGCGCCCAGTCGAGCAGGACGACCTCGTCGTCGCGATAGAGGATGTTGTCGGACCGGGGATCACCGTGGATGAGGGTGAGCTTCTCGTTGAGGCGGGCGACATCGGCCGGAAAGCGATCGAGAGCGTCGAGGACGATGGCGACATGGTCCTCGGTCAACCAGTCGTGCCATCGCGCCTCGGCCAGCGCGAGGCAGCGCTTGCGGCCGACGGTCTGGTACAGGCCGGGGGTGGTGGTGAGGATCGGACGGAACACCTCGTCGCCCTCGATGGAACCGTCGCCCCAGAAGGCGGCGTGGACCGACGCGAGCGCCGACAGGGCACCGGCCAACTTCTCGGACCGAGGTGGCGTGGCCATGTCGTACACGACGCTGTCGGCGCCGAGATCTTCGATCAGGAGGGCGTAACGGCGCTTGGTCGCCCGCATGAACTTCGTGACGTCGCTGGTGATCAACAACTGCACCCGGTCGGGCAGCGCGTCGACCACGCGGGACATCACGGGACCCGTCTTGCGAGCCCCCTCCCGGTCGAAGTCGGCGCCGAGGAAGGCGGGGATGGGACACGGCATCCGATGGGCGAACCGCCGGTAGAACTCGATCTCGCGGGCGTAGGCGTCGAACTGCTCGAGCATCCCCCGGGTCTGTCGATCCTGGGTCGGGAACTTCGCGATCACGGTCGACGGCGCGTCGGCAACCCCTTCGTAGTCGAGCGTGAGGCGCACGGTGTCGCCGGTGAAACCGGTGCCCCCGCCCGTCAGGGACGTGACCCCGACCGCGGCCACACGGCCGGCCGGCAGCGCGCCGGCGGCGCGCATCGTCTGGGTGACCCACTCGGCGGTGAGGTCCCGGGGGGAAGCAGGAATGAACGCCGACACCGGTGCCAGGGTAACGCCGCGGGCAGTCCCCGCCCCCTGGTCAGGTGTCTCACCCGGCCGCCGTCGGAGCGGGTGCGCCGCCGCCTGCTCGCCTACCGTGGCGCACCATGGACGACCCTTCCGCGACGGTCCAGACGGTCACCGGCCCGATCTCGGTCGATGACCTCGGGCGCACCCTGATGCACGAACATCTGGCCATCGGCTACCCGGGTTGGGAAGCGGCCACCGACGAGCCCTTCGATCGGGCCGAAGCGACCCGCGTCTGCATCGACCACGTGCGTCGGCTCCAGGACCTGGGCTACTCGTCGATGGTCGATCCGTGCCCCAACGACCTCGGGCGCGACATCGAGCTCATGGTCGCCGTGGCCGAGGCCACCGGCTTCCACATCATCTGCGCGACGGGGCTCTACAAGGAACACGAAGGGGGCCACGCCCACTGGGACTTCCGGGCCCGATTCGAGGACATCAGCGCCGTCATGGCCGACCTCTTCGTGACCGAGCTGACCGACGGCATCGGCACCACGGGAGTGCGCCCCGGCATCATCAAGGTCGGGACCGGGCTCGGAGACCTGACGACGCACGAGGCCGCGGTGTTCGCCGCGGCCGCCCGGGCGGCGGCCGCCACCGGCGTACCCATCACGACCCACACCGAAGACGGCACGCTGGGCGACCGCCAGCAGGCGGTGCTCACCGCCGCAGGAGTCGCCGCCCACCGGATCGTGATCGGGCACTCCTGCGGATCCACCGACACCGACTACCACCTGCGCATCGCCGCGGGCGGCAGCTATCTGGGCTTCGATCGCTTCGGGATCCCGAGCGTCACCGACGACGAGCGCTCGGCGGCGCTGGCCCGCGTGATCGATGCCGGTGCCGGGGACCGCGTCGTGGTCTCACACGACTCCGTCTGGTGTTGGAAGGGCAATCCCTGGCCCGAGGCGCTCCGGGCCCGGATCGCCGAGACCTTCGTCCCCACCCGCTTCGACGACGAGATCATCCCCAAGCTGCGTGACCTCGGCGTGGCCGACGACGCCCTGCACCGGCTCACCCACGACAACCCGCGCCGCTACTTCGCCGGCGAACCGCTCGCCGCCATGCCGACCTGAGGACGCCATGACCGACCCTGCCGAAACCAACCATGGCGACCGACCCCTGACGCCCGACACCGTCGGGCTGCTCGAAGGCCTCACCTCCACGCGCTCGATCCGCCGCTACACCGACGAGCCGATCCCCGAAGACGCCCTCCGCGACATCCTGTTCGCGGCCACCCGCGCCCCCAGCGGTTCGAATCGCCAACCCTTCCGGTTCATCGTGCTCACCGGCGGCGAGGTCGCCGCCGAGGCCAAGGCGATCATCGGCCGCGGCGCCCGCGCCGCGTGGCGGGCAAAACGGGAGAACGAAGGCTACGACAAGGGGTCCGGCAACGACCCCGGCTCACCCAAGGCCCGCATGGCCCGCTCGATGGAGGACTACGTCGACCGCATCGACACGGTGCCGGCCCTCGTGCTGCCCTGCTATCTGCGCTATCGCGCCCCCAGCCCCACAGAAGGCGCGTCGGTCTATCCCGCGTGCCAGAACCTGCTCTTGGCGGCGCGGGCACTCGGCTTCGGTGGTGTGCTGACCATCTGGCACGCGTTCGTCGAGGACGAATTGCGGACCCTGCTCGAGCTCCCGGACAACGCCGTCATCGCGGCGACGATCACGCTCGGCCGCCCGGCCGGCAACCACGGTCCGGTCCGCCGCGTCCCGATGTCGGAGCTGGTCTACGACGGCAGGTGGGGCGACACCGCGCCCTGGGCTGTCGACCCTCCCGGCACCCGCCACACGAGCGCCGGTCCTTCCCCGGAGAAGGCCGGCTGAACCCGGGTCAGAACGACTCGCCGACCAACGTCTCGGACAGCGACCACAGACGTTCTGCCGCGTCCGGGTCGATCGCGTAGCCGGCGGGCTCGCCGAAGTCGGCGTCGTCGAGATAGCGGCCGCCGACACCGTCGAGGGCCGGGGCGACCGCGGCCATCACCGAGGTGGCGGCGCCCTGCTCGATCGACTTGAACCGGGGCAGTCCGCCGCCGGTGCCGGCATCCTCGCGGCGGGCGGCGCGGACGCCGAGCTCCTCCATGTCGCCCTCGACCATGTGGCGGGCGAGGTCGGTCATGATCATGCCCGGATGCACCGCATTGCTGTGGACCCCCGCAGCGCCGTGCCGAGCCTCGAGCGCGACGGTGAAGAGGATGTTCGCGGTCTTCGACTGTCCGTAGGCCTCGAACTTGTCGTAGGGCCGCGAGTCGTAGTTGGGGTCGTCCCAGAGGATGTCGCTGAACCCGTGGCCCGCGCTCGACAGGTTGACGATGCGGCTGGGCGCCCCGGCGAGCAGGGCCGGCATCAGCAGGTTCGTGAGCACGAAGTGGCCGAGATGGTTGGTGCCGAACTGGGTCTCGAACCCGTCGGCGGTCCGTCCCTGCGGCGTGAACATCACGCCGGCGTTGTTCACCAGGATCGAGATCTCGGGATGGCGAGAGAGGATGCCCGCCGCGCCGGCCCGGACGGTCGAGAGGTCGCCGAGGTCGAACGGCTCGTGGTCCAGGACGGCGTGAGGGTGGGCCTCGCGGATCGCCGCGATGGACGCCTCGCACTTCTCGCTCGTGCGACCGCACACCACCATGTGCGCTCCCGCCGCGGCCAGCGCGCGCGCCGTCTCCCGGCCGAGACCGGTGGTCGCTCCGGTGACGACGGCGACCGAGCCAGCCAGGTCGATCCCGTCGATCATCTCTGCAGTGGTGGTCTCGAATGCCATCGTGGCCGGCCCCTCGTCGTGAAATCCCGTTGCTACCACCACACGGCTAGGAGTGAAAGCAGTCCGAGGGCTATTGTCACGCTCTGCATGCTGGGCGCCCGGCTGCATGATCGAACGCGTGACGGGTCCGGGGGGATGCGATGGTGAGCGAAACCGAAGGTGCGGCCGAGTCGGCGAAGTCGCTGACCCAGTCGGTACTCGACGAGGAAGCGTCGCGGCAGGCCGCCCAGGCGGCCCGATCGAAGGACGTGCTGTTCGCCGACGACCTGCTTCCCGGTGTCGGTTCCGAGGAGATGTCGCTCAAGCAGGGGTTCGCCAAGGGCGGCTCCTACACGTTCTTCGTCCTGCTCGCCCTCAACTCGATGGACGAACTCGAGGGCGCTGCCGTCAGCATCCTCGGCCCCGACATCGGCGAGACCTTCGGCGTCTCCGATGGCGCGATCACCCAGATCTCCGTGGCGTCGATCGTCTTCTTCGTGCTCGGTGCCGGCCCGATGGGCTACCTGGCCGACCGCTACAAGCGCGGTCCGATCGTGGGCCTCGCCAGCCTGGCCTTCGCCTTCTTCGCGTTCCTCGGCGGCGTCGCGGTGAACGCCTTCATGTTCTTCTGGACCCGATTCTTCACCGGCCTCTCGAAGGCCAACACGATCACCGTCCACTCCACCCTGTTGGCCGACACCTACCCGATCGCCATCCGCGGCCGCATGTACTCGCTCAACGCCGGTGTCGGCCGAGTGTTCGCTGCCGCGAGTCCAGTGCTCGTCGGTGGCATCGCCGTCGCCGCCGGAGGCGTCGAGGGGTGGCGATGGGCCTACATGTTGCTGGGGATCCCGGTGGCCGTCCTCGCCGTCCTCGCCTTCTTCATCCCCGAACCCGAGCGCGGCCAGTGGGAGAAGAAGGACGTTCTCGGCCACAGCTTCGGCAGCGACACCGAGGAGATCCCGATCTCCGTGGGCGCCGCCTTCAACCGGATCTGGCGCATCGACACCGTTCGCTCGATGACCGTCGGGCTCGCGGCGATCGGCTTCGCCTTGTTCCCTGCGGCCTCGATCCAGTCGTTCTTCCTCGAAGAAGAGTTCGGCCTCGACGCCCTCGAGCGCGGCTATGCGGTGGCACCGACCGGACTGTTGATCGTCTTCTTCCTCCCCTTCATCGGAAGCCGGTTCGACCGCACCTTCCGCGAGGCGCCCGACAAGGCGCTGCGCATCATCGGCGCCCTGCTCATTCCCGTGGGCATTCTCATCCCCATCCAGTACTCGATGCCCAACGTCTGGCTGTTCGCCATCATGGCGACGCTCTCGGGCACCTTCATGGGCGCCGCGTTCGCGATGATCCAGCCGTCGATCCAGGGCGTCGTTCCCTACCGCCTCCGCGGCATGGGTACCGCCATCATCACCTTCTTCATGGTCGCCATCGGCGGACTCGGCGGCGGCCTGCTCAGCGGGTTCCTTCAGGACGAGTGGGGCGAGCGCTTCGCGATCACCGCGCTGGCCATCTTCGCCATGCCCATCGGCGGCTACAACATCATCAAGGGAAGTCGGGCCATCCGACGAGACCTGTCGCTGGTGGTCGAGGAGCTCCAGGAGGAGCAGGCCTACTTCGATCTCGTCTCCAACGACACCGACATCCCCGTGATGCAGGTCAACCACGTCGACTTCAGCTACGGCCAGGTGCAGGTGCTGTTCGACGTGTCGTTCGACGTCGCCAGGGGCGAGACGCTCGCCCTGCTGGGCACCAACGGCGCCGGCAAGTCGACCATCCTCAAGGTGATCGCCGGCCTCGAGACGCCCGAGCGCGGCGTGGTGCGCTACCACGGTCAGACCTGCACCTTCGCGAGCCCGGAGGTCCGCGCCGCCCGCGGCATCCAGATGCTCCCCGGCGGCAAGGGCGTCTGGCCGAGCCTCAGCATCGGCGACAACCTCGAAGTGGGGGCCTACCAGTACCGACGCGATCCGGCCGACGTCAAACGGCGCATCGAACACGTACTCGAACTCTTCCCGGCCCTCGCCGATCGTCTCGACGAACGCGCCGGTGACCTGTCGGGTGGCCAGCAACAGATGCTCGCCCTGGCCCGGGTGATGCTGCACGAGCCCGAGCTGCTCATCATCGACGAGTTGAGCCTCGGCCTGGCCCCGACCGTGGTGCAGGACCTTCTCGGCCACATCGACCGGTTGCGCGAGGCCGGACAGACGATGATCGTCGTCGAGCAGTCGCTCAACGTCGCCCTGGCCATCTCGGACCGTGCCATCTTCCTCGAGAAGGGCCAGGTCCGCTTCGAGGGATCCGCCCAGGAACTGGCCGAGCGGGATGACCTCGCCCGAGCCGTCTTCCTCGGCAAGGAGGGTGGCTGATGGACGCCGTGCTCCTCGGCGCGTGGATCACCCGCCAGATCCTCTTCTGGACGATCGTCCAGGGACTCGTCTTCGGCCTGTTGGCCATGGGCATCGTGCTCATCTACCGCTCGACGCGCGTCATCAACTTCGCCGTCGGCAACATGGGGCTGCCCGGCGCCGCGCTCTTCGCCCTGTTGATGATCAACTGGGGTTGGCCGTTCTGGCCGGCGCTGATCCTGTCGTTGACGGTCGGCGCCCTCCTGGGGCTCGTGACCGAGGTGACGGTGGTCAAACGGCTCTTCAACAGACCCCGCATCGTGCTGCTCATCGCCACCGTCGCCATCGCCGACTTCTGGCGCGCCATCGTGCTCCTCGCCTTCCCGGAGGTCGAGGGCACCCAGACCCGGTTCCCGGCCGCGATCGGGCGGAGCTGGGACGGGGTCGGCGGCGACTTCGCCGGTGTCGACCTCATCGGTCTGGCCCAGGACGACGGCATTCTGATCAAGGGTCCGGAGATCCAGATCCTCGTCGTGGTGCCGGTCATCGCCCTCCTCCTCGGGTTGATGATGAGCCGCACCACATTCGGCAAATCGATCACCGCGTCGGCCGACAACCCGGAGCTGAGCCGGCTCTCCGGCATCAACCCCCATGTGGTCTCGACGGTTGTGTGGACCCTCGGAGGGTTCATCGCCACCCTCTCGATGATCCTGCTCAGCAGCGGCAAGGCCGCGACCGGCATCGAGAACCTCGGCCCGTTCACCCTCACCAACGCGCTCGCGGCGGCGGTCATCGCCGGGATGCGCTCGTTCCCGCGGGCAATGGCGGGCGGCATCGCGATCGCGTTCGCCGACAACCTGTTCGGCTTCAACTTCACGCGTGACCCCGGCCTGTCCACCGTCCTCGTCTTCCTCGCAGTGATCGCGGCCCTCTACTGGCAGAGCCGGGCCAACAACGACGAGTCACCGCTCAGCTTCGCCCCGAAGGTGAAGCCCCTCCCGGCCCATCTCCAACGCGTCTGGTGGATCCGGCACATGCCCCGGATCGCGATCGGCTTCGTGCTGTTCATCGTGATCATGTTCGCCTGGCACTACGGCACACTGTTCGACGTCGCCGACTCGGTGCTGTGGTTCTGGGAGGAACCGCCGGACCGCATCAAGCCGTCACAGTTCTTCCTCTACAGCACGATCGCCGCCTTCGCGATCGTCACCGCCTCGCTCACCGTCATCACCGGTTGGTCGGGTCAGGTCTCGTTGGCCCAGATGTCCTACGCCGGGATCGGCGCCCTGAGCGCGGCGGCGTTCAACCGTGGCGTCGAACTCGACATCGGGTGGGGCGAGAACCGACTGCTCGACGTCGAGTGGAGCGGCATCCCGACCATTCCGTCGATCGTGCTCGCCGTGTTCTTCACCGCCGGGATCGCCGCCATCACCGGCATCGGCGCGCTCCGAGTGCGCGGCATCATGCTCGCGATCTCCACGTTCGCGTTCGCGATCGCGGCCGAGAAATACATCTACAACCGGCCCTTCTTCAGCAACAACGAGAGCTCCGTGGTGTTCGAGCGGGGCTGGTTCTGGAAGTGGCATCTCAAGGACCAGCGCAGCTACTTCTACTTCGCGCTCGCCTGTCTCATCCTCACCATCATCGTGATCGGCCGGCTCCGGCGGTCCGGCGTCGGCCGTTCGATCATCGCCGTCCGCGACAACGCCGACACCGCGTCCGCCTACACCGTCTCACCGGTGCGGATGAAGCTGACCGCGTTCGCGGTGGCCGGCGGCATCGCCGGCCTCGGCGGCGCCATCTTCGGCAACGCCGCCCGCCAGATCCGGTTCAGCGAAGCGCACTTCCAGATCGCCGACTCGCTGCAGGTCGTCAACATGGTGGTCATCGGCGGACTCGGTTCGGTCATCGGCCCCGTGATCGGCGCATTCTGGGTCCGCGGTCTTCCCACGCTCTTCCCCGACAACACCCTGATCAGCCTGCTCACCAGCAGCATCGGCTTCCTGCTGATGCTCATGTACTTCCCGGGCGGGTTCGTCCAGCTCTTCTACCGGATGCGGGACTCGATCGTCGTCAGGGCCGAGCGCCGCTACGGCTACCTCGAAAACACCAGCACCACCGAGACGCCCGACGCCCTGCGACGGGGCACCGGCTCCGGCTCCACGGCGGAGCGGGCGGCACCGATGCACGAGTTCGTCCTCAGCGGCATCGCCATCGCCCTCAAGGTCGCAAGCATCGGCGTCACCGCCTACGCGGCCTACGACCATCTCGCCGGCGACGGCGACAACGGATGGTTCGGGATCTACATGGCCCTGGCCGCGGTCTCCGGCGTGTGGGCGCTCTCGGTCATGGTCAAGGTCGCCCAGACCTCCTCCGCCTACATCGGCGCCCGAGGCACCAAGGTGGGCTACTTCGTCTATCTGCTGCTCGAACCGGTCATCCCCTTCCTGTGGCCGACGCTGGTCACCCGATGGTTCACCGGCGACCTCGAGGCGGCGGCGCCCCGGGCCTCCCACACCTACACCAACCTCCCGGTGGACGAGACCGGACGTGAGCTGACGCTCGCGACCCACGACGTCACCGTGCGCTTCGGCGGCAACGTCGCCGTCTCGGGTGTGTCGATCACGGTGGGCCGCGAAGAGATCGTCGGTCTGATCGGCACCAACGGCGCCGGCAAGTCGACCCTCATGAACGCGATCGGCGGCTACGTCCCCGCCCAGGGCAAGATCGAGCTGCTCGGCAAGAGCATCGAATCGCTCACCTCCCCGACGCGGGCATCGATCGGGCTCGGCCGCACGTTCCAGGCCGCGACCCTCTTCCCCGAGTTGACCGTACGCGAGTGCGTGCAGGTCGCCCTGGAGGGTCGCCACCGTTCCTCGTTCGCCCGCAGCGCGCTGTTCCTCGACATGGCCAACGAGCGCCGCATGCGCCGCGAGGCCGACGAGCTGATCGACTTCCTGGGCCTCGGTCGCTACGCCGACAGCTTCGTCTCCGACCTCTCCACCGGCACGCGACGCATCGTGGAGTTGAGCGGTCTGCTGGCCGTGGGCGCCGACGTCCTGTGTCTCGATGAGCCCACCGCCGGTGTCGCCCAGCGCGAGACCGAGGCGTTCGGCCCGCTCATCCAGGAGATCCGACGGGAGATGGGAGCCTCGATGCTCATCATCGAACACGACATGCCGCTGATCATGAGCATCAGCGATCGCGTCTACTGCCTCGAGGCCGGCACGGTCATCGCCGAGGGCGACCCCGAGAGTGTGCGCAACGACCCCCTTGTGGTGGCGAGCTATCTCGGCACCGACGAACGGGCGATCGACCGAAGCGACAGTTGATGCTGGAGACGCTGCGCTCCGTCCTGCAGTTCCGTCGCTTCGAACCCAACCCGCAGAAGCGCCAACTCGTGTCGGTCGCCAACGTCGATGATCTTCGCCGGATCGCCAAGCGCCGCCTTCCCGCCGGCGTGTTCGACTACATCGACGGCGGTGCGGAGGACGAGCGCACCCTCGCCGACAACGTCGCCGGCTATCGCCGCATCGGGTTCGAGCCCCGCGTGCTGCGCGACGTGTCGAGGGTCGACACCTCGGTGTCGTTGCT
>JBDQKM010000013.1:0-30562 GCA_040263275.1 Acidimicrobiales bacterium | reverse complement strand
GTCCTCGTTGAAGTTTGTGCGCATCTGGCCAAATGGCATCTGTGGCCCACAAACCTCTTCAGCCCACATGCCATCGTGCGTGTCACGAACCTTGCGGATCACGGACGCTGCGAGGTTGTCGCGCACAAGCACCCCGTCCCCCTCGCGCAGGTCGCGAGTGAGCGTGGAAAGGATCTGTCCATCTATCCGAGTTGAGAACTCGCAGTCACCGTCGTGGTCCCTGTCCCACAGGAAATAGTTGACCCCTCCCTTGATTTCGACACCTGGGAAACAATCGAACAGCTTTGGATTATCGACCATCGCGCGCATCCTTCGATCGGCAAGCATTCGCTCCCGGAACTTGTCCAACATGAACCCGCCGGTGAACCAGCGAGATGGGACGATCATGGCGACGTACTTCGGCTCGAGTTCAAACGCTCGCTCCATGAATAGGTGGTAGAGAGGCGCTGCACGGTCCTCTTCGTTCTTCGTGTCGCCTACCTGGTACGGCGGGTTGCCGACGATTACGTCGAATTTCATGTCGGACATTTCCTTTGTTGGATAAGCGCCGTGGACGAAGGCGTAGGCGTAGTTCTCCCTCGAGTCGCCGCGCTCAAGCCGGGCCGGTGCCTTGCAGAGGAGGCAAGAGCCTCTTGCCTTTCCGTGCTTGTTGGTCTCGTACTGGTGTTCGCCGTCAATGAACGGAAGGTTCCCGAAGGGTTCAGCGAATCGAACGGCGGAGAGTTCGCTGGTGGCATCGCGGGAGATGTAAACGGAGCGCCTCGTCATCTCGCCGTGGACCTGAGTAATCGCGCATCCAAAAAGCATCTTGCGCAGGATGTGCTCAGCGCGTTTCTGTCGGTCTGGTTCCCAAGGTTCGAGGCCGTCCATAAGCCGTCGCGCAACCTCACGGAGGATCGATCCGGACTTTGTAGCGGGGTCGAGCCAGCGCAGCCCAGGGTTGGTCCATACCTCCGGTGGCAGGAGATCGAGCAAGGCGCGAGCCATCACGGGCGGCGTTGGGATCGCGTCTGAGGACAGCGCCGCAATGGCATCGAGAATGTCCGGCAGGTGAGAGGTCCCGGAGGGAGCGATGTCGGTCATGGGGCTGCCTCCATGCTGACCCCGGTGACCTCGCCGAAGGGCGCAAGCTCCGAGTAGTGAATGGGTTGGGTGTCTTCGATCCGTTCTGCCCAGAACAGGTCTCGGTCCGCTGGGGGAACGAGGGCGTAGGACCACACGCGGCGGAAGCGCCCACCGCTTGCGGGCTGCCAGTCACAGAGCTCGATTTCTGAAGCTTCTTCGAGTGTGTCGCCGCGCACGATGTTTGCCCCGAGCACACATCCAGCGGCGTTGAGGAAGGCGGGCGTCGGCTCCACCGTGTTGGCGTCGGCGTGGTAGTGCTCAAGTAGCGCGTGGGCCATGCGCGATCGTGCTTCGGTTACGTTCTCGAGCGAGATGTCGATGCCATAGATAGAGGCGGTGGCTCTGAGAAGCAGGTGCTCGTACGACTCCTGCGAGTCGCACTTGTCAGCGTCCACGAGCTCGAGCTTTCGGCGGAGTATCTCGACAGTGAAGTGGCCCGAGCCAGCCGCTGGCTCGAGAAACTTAATGTCCAGCGCGCCGAATGCGTCGTTGACAAGATCGAGAATGGCATCAACTTCTCGACGGTGCGTGAACACCTCGGCCAGGTCGCGGACGCGGTCCTTGGAACGAATCTGGTCTAACTCATCGTCTAAGGGGTCGAGGAGCATCTGGCCAGCCTTGCGTGCCGGATCGCTAGTTATGTGCCACCCACTACTTCCATTTCCCGACGACTCGGCGTCTTCATAGGAACTGGTTGGTTCCCACCATTCAGGCTGAGTCATGCGCGCCCCTCTAACGCTGTACCAGCGGTCGGACCTGAAACGCGGTCTCCGATCCGTATGGCTCTGAAGGTCCGGGGCAGAGAGTCGTTCCTTGGAACCCGGCACCGATCTGAGCTTCAGGCGGCCCCGCAGCCAGCGAAACACAGTTTTGGCGGTTAGAGGGCATGACTAAGTATCGCCTTCCTTCTCCGCCTAGTTCCCCACGCGCCCCCGTTCCATGACCGTCCACCGGGTTGAGAGATCAACTTTGCCTACCCACACTCAGCTCCTCTGTCGTCGGGAACCGTAGTCAAGGGCTGGGTCACGGTGACGGCTATGCCTGGACTCAGGTCTGGACCATTGGGGCTGGCCGCTGTGTCACCACTGAGATTTGGGCGGGGACGTTTATTGAAATTTCACTACAGCTCGTCTTGAGGCGGTAGGGCCGGTTCAAGCTCTAGTTCGGGTACCGAACTCGGGGCCCCGGGGGAGCCAGTGAGCCAAAGTTGGCTCCCCACTTGGCTCCCCTAGAGGGTTGATTGGCACGCTGCGGACCGAACACCCTTGAAATTTCAGTGGAGCTGAGGGGAATCGAACCCCTGACCCCCTGCTTGCAAAGCAGGTGCTCTGCCAACTGAGCTACAGCCCCCGAAGCATGGAGGCTAGCGCCACGATCCGTGGCCGTGACCCGGGATCCATCAATTCCGACTCTTGCTGAACGAACGTTGTGCCTCGGACAACGAAGGAATCCCGTTCATCATGGAACTCATCCGTGTCGCCCTCCTGGCATTCGTATTGGCCCTGTTCGCCGTGAGCTGCTCCGACGCGGGCAACGTCTTCTCCCTGGGCGTGGGCGACTGCTTCACGTCGGTCACCGACACCGAGATCTCCGACGTCCCGATCGTCGACTGTTCCGAGCCGCACGAGCACGAGGTGTTCGCGGTGTGGAACGTCACGGGTGGCTCCCTGCCGTCGACCGACGCCATGGAAGCCGGCTGCGTCGAGCGGTTCGACGCCGCGATCGGCACGCCGTTCGCCGAGTCCGACATCTACAGCGCGGCGATCACGCCCACGCAGGGAAGCTTCGACGCCGGCGATCGCGAGGTGATCTGCTACTCATTCGAGTTCGACGAGAGCTTCGAGGTCGTCCAGATCACCGGTTCGGTTCTCGGCTCCGGCCGCTGATTCAGGTGATCCCGACCGGCCGCTGGCCGGTCACGATGACCCTGTGCCCCATGCGGGGATAGTCGCCATAGTCGTAGACGGCGTAGTGCTGCGTGCTGCGGTTGTCCCACGCGGCGACGTCCCCCGGGGTCCAGGTCCATCGAATCGTCCATTCGGGCTGCTCGGCGAAGTCACAGAGCATCTCGAGCAGGCGGGTGGAGTACGTGTACTTCATGCCCTTGATGCGGTTTGTCCAGGCCCGGCTGACGTAGAGCACCCTGCGCCCCGAGTCGGGATGCACGGCGACCACGGGATGCTCGGCGGTGCCGGTCATGGGCGGCCGCCCGTGTTCGGCTGTCAGTTGGTCGACCATGTCCTTGAGCGGATCCGGGAGGGCGTCGTAGGCCGCAGCGGTGCTGAGCCACATGGTGTCGCCGCCGGTCGGTGGCACGTCGCGCAGGCAAAGGATCGACCCGGCCGGCGGTTCCTCTCGAAAGGTCGCGTCGGTGTGCCAGAAGTCGGCCCGGTTCACGGGCCGGTTCGCGATCTCGATGATCTCGCGGTGTCCGCCGACCCGCTCGTAGTCGCGGGTGTCGTCGCCGAAGTCCCCGTGTGACTCCGGCGTGCCAAGGGCCCGGGCCAGCGCCATGTGCTGGTCCGGGGTCGGATGCAGCTCGGGGAAGAACACCACGCCGTGCTCGACCCATGCGCGTCGGATCGCTTCGGGCTTGACCACCGAGTCGCCGTCGAACTCGACACCTTCGACCGTGGCACCCAGCGCGGACCCGACCGGGGTGATGGTGAGCATGGAGTGATCCTCCCATCGCCGGTCCAATGGTCGCCAGCGACGAAGAAGTGGCAGTATCGCTGACATGGACTCACGCGCGCTCAAGACCGCTTCGATGGACGACTTCGACCTCCGGATGTCCGAGGGGAGCCGACCCTTCTTCAACCAGGTGGTCGAGTTCCTCGAGGAGATCGTCGACCCGATGCAGAAGGAGTTCGCGAAGGCCGGCGAGGGCCGAGCCGATCGCTGGTCCTACACCGTCCGCCAGCTCGAGCTGCTCGAAGGGGCCAAGGACGAAGCGAAGTCACGGGGCCTGTGGAACTTCTTCCTGCCCGACACCGGTCAGGGCCTGTCGAATCTCGACTACGCGTACCTGGCCGTTGAGCTCGGCAAGTACCCCCTCGGCTCCGAGTCGCTGAACTGCTCGGCCCCCGACACCGGCAACATGGAGGTGATCGAGCGGGTCGGCACCCCCGAGCAGAAGGAGCAATGGCTCGAGCCCCTCCTGCGCGGTGAGATCCGCAGCTGTTTCGGCATGACCGAGCCGGGCGTGGCGTCGTCGGACGCGAAGAACGTGCGCTGCCAGGCGGTGCGCGACGGCGACGAATACATCATCAACGGCGAGAAGTACTACATCTCCGGCGCTGGCGATCCGCGCTGCAAGATCATGATCCTGATGTGCCAGACGAGTCCCGACGGGCCGCCGCATCGTCGCCAGTCGCAGATCCTCGTGCCGATGGACACGCCCGGCCTCGAGATCCTCGGCCCGATGCATGTGTTCGGGCAGGACGACGCCCCCCACGGCCACATGCACATCCGCATGACCGATGTGCGGGTGCCGGCCAGCAACATCCTGTGGGACGAGGGTGAAGGGTTCGCCATCTCCCAGCTGCGTCTCGGTCCCGGCCGCATCCACCACTGCATGCGAGGCATCGGGGCAGCCGAGAAGGCTCTCGATCTGATGTGTCGCCGCGGCCTGACCCGCGAGGCGTTCGGCAAGCCGATCGCTAAGCTCGGCGGCAACACCGAGATCATCGGCCGAGCCCGGGCCGAGATCGAAGCGATGCGGATGATGGTCCTCCGTGCCGCCAAGGCGATGGACACCCTCGGCAACCAGGAGGCCCGGATCTGGATCTCCGCCATCAAGGCGATGGTGCCCGAGCGGGTGTGCAAGATCATCGATCAGGCGATCCAGATGCATGGCGCCACCGGCGTGTCGCAGTGGACGCCGCTGGCCGGCATGTACGCCAGCCAACGCACGATCCGTCTGGCTGACGGGCCCGACGAGGTCCACTGGATGGTCGTGGGTCGCTCCGAGCTTTCGTCCTACGACGGCCTCGAGATCCCCCTCAACCCCACCTCACACGCCGATCCCGCTTTCACCGCCATGTGGGACGACGACGCCAGCTTCAGCTTCTCCGGCCCCTGAGAAAGTACGGGTGCCTGACCCCAGAAGGTACGGGGGTCAGGCACCCGTACTTTCTGGGGTCGGCCACAGCAGGGGGTTGCCCTCGCCGGCGGCGAACGTGCCGGGCGTGGCGTCGCCGAGCCAGGCGCTGAGGTCGAAGGCCTGCTCCGGGCGGCTCGGCTCGGTGACCCGGGCCCCGTCGGCGAACCAGATGATCGTCATGACCGGGCGCATCCGTTCGGTCGGGTTGGGTCCGGCCGAGTGGATCGTCCAGCCCCGGTGGAAGGTGGCGTCGCCGGCCCGGAGTACTCCGTGGGTCGTGGTCGATCGACGTTCTTCGTCGATCGACCGTTGGATCGCGGCATCGCTGGTATCGGAGATCTCGCCGGCGCCGACATCGCCCTCGAGATGGGAGCCGTCGATGAAGGTCATCGAACCGACGGTGGGGTCGAGATCGACCAGCGGCATCCACATCGTCACGATGTCGTCGGTGTCGAGTGGCCAGTAGTTCTGGTCCTGGTGCCACGGAGTCCGGCCCCCTCCAGGCTCCTTGAAGAGTGCCTGGTCGTGGTAGAGCCGGACGCCGGAAACTCCCATCAGTTCGGCGGCTACGCGGGCGAACCGGGGCGAGTCGACGAAGCGGCGGATGCCGTCGCCGAGCGTCCGCAGGGCCATCGCCTGCAGGAACGCCTTGCCGTACGTGTCGCGCTCGCCGAGCGGCGTCGGCTCGGGATGCCAACGAGCGACGCCGGCTTCGATCTCCGGGAGGTAGGCCGCGCACTCCGCGGCCGACGCCAGTCCTCGCACACAGCAGTGCCCGTCGCGGGTGAACGCCTCGATCGTCGCGCGGTCGAGCGCAAGCGGTTGATCGAGCGCCGGCAGTGCCACAGGGTCAGGGGGCGAGCGGGCGACCGAACGGAAGCGACTCCTGCCAAGTGGACAGGAAGCTCTCGGCCTCGAAGCAGGCGGCAAGGAACGGCCCGTCGTCGTGGGCCTTGAACTCGGCGGTGAGGTCGCCGAGGTCTTCGTTGATGCCGGCCATGATCTCGGCCTCGGTGCGATTGGCATCGCCCCACAGCGCAAGCGTCGACCCGGCGAGCGACACGAAATCGGCCGGTGTGGCGACCCCGGCACGGCGCAGCACGGCGAGTGCCCGGGCCGTCAGCGGGATTCGACCGCACGCCACGACGGCGCTCGCTTCGCCGATCTGGGCGGCGACGGTGTGGTCGACCACGCCCATCTTGGAGCCGACGAACCACACGTCGGCCCCCGAACCGAAGATGGCCATGGGGTGGCCGACCTCGCCGAGCTCGTTGACCATGTCGGCGCCGCCGGTGGCCCAGCCGCTGTCGAGATCGGCGGGGTCGAAGCCGTCGGGATTCGAGACCGAGCCGGTCGCGGTGGCCAGTGAGGTGATGGTGCCGCCGCGTTCGACGACGGCGGCCGCGAGGGCGGGCCCGTTGGCGGCGAACCCCTCGATGGCGACCGACTTGCCACTCAGACCGGAGGCCGCGTGGTGTGCGGTGACCGCGGCACCGAGGCCTTCGCAGCGGTCGGCGAAGGTCGGCGAGGGTTCGGCCACGCGGGCGGTGTCGCGCTCGTCGGCGTCGCGCAGCGGCTCGAGCTCGGCGTTGCTGACGCCCTTCGCGGCGTCGGGAAGATAGGTGCCGTCGGCGACGAACTCGCCGGCTTCGGCGACGAACGCCGTGATCGCCGCTTCGCGGTCGGGTCCTTCGGCGCTGATGCCGGCCGACGCGCCGCCGCGCTTCATCCCCAGCACGGCGTAGGTGTAGGTCTGCGACCGAGCCAGGTCCTTCGCTCCGCCCTGGAGAACCTTCCTGGCCCAGCGCACGGGACCCGACGACGCCTCGGCGTTGTCGAGATCGATGGCGACGAAAGCGTCCGTGGTGGTGAACTTGTGGATGCGCACGGTGTGAGCGTACGTGACGCGTTCTGTCGAGGCCCGATCAGCGGGTCCTGTGGGTCAGCGCTGCGGTTCCGGGCGGTCGCCCATGAGGTATCGGGGTCCCGCGCCGTGGCGAGCGGCGGCATCGTCGGGGTTGTAGAGCCGGCACACGTCGAGCGACAAACACCCGCAGCCGATGCAGCCGGTGAGCCGCTCTCGTAGCTCCGTGAGCCGGCGAATCCGTTCGTCGAGGTCGTCGGCGAAATGGATGCTCAGTCGCTCCCAGTCATCGGCGGTCGGCGCGGTATCGGCGGGCAGCGTGTCGAGCTGATCCTTGATCTCCTCGAGCCGGTAGCCGAGTTGTTGGGCGATGAGGACGAAGGAGAGCCGGCGGATCGTGGCCCGATCGAACTGGCGGTGCCCGCTGGCAGCTCTCGCCGCGCGAACCAGGCCCTTCTCCTCGTAGAAGCGGATCGCCGACGGGGCGAGACCGGTCCGTTCCGCGACCGCACCGATCGTGAGCGGCTGTTCGGCTCGGTCGTGTTGCTGCACAAGAACCCCTTGACTTCAACCTTACTTGAGGTCGTAGACCGGAAGCATGGAACAGACAACCACCACCAACCTCACCTACGACGAGGCGCTGGAGATCTTCCTGGGCACCGACGCCTCGTATGCCGGCGGGCTCTCGAACCACGGTCCGATGGCGACCGAAGCCCTCGCGTCGATGGGGATCGAGCCGTGGATCGGTCCGTTCGTGTCGGCCTACCGGACTCGCCTCGAACCACCGCACGACGAGATCGAACCCGCGCCCCTCGACTGGGCGGCGTGGCTCCGAGCGGAGCTGCCCCCGCTGGTCGCAACGACGGCCACGCTGGCCGGCCATGGGCTTCTCCGCGTTGCCCATGCGGTGCGCGGGCTCGAGCGGGAGGCCGGCGAGGCACCGCTGATCCGCCGCCGCGAGCTCGGCGCCGCCGTGCACTACTGGCGGAGCGGCGGGCGCGGACTCGGGAGTCCCGAGCGGCTCGACGGCCACCAGGACCCCGATGAATGGAGCGACCACCTCGGCCGGCTCCCGGCCGACCAACGGCGAGCGGGCAACCTCATGGGCACGCTCCATCGCGCTGCCTCGACCGAAGGATTCACCGGGCGGATCCGAGCTCTCGGGCCGGCCCCGACCCCGGGCCAGACGCTCGATGCCCTGGCCACGGCCGCCGCCGGCGCCTACCTGCGCAACACCGGACTCGCGGCGTTCACCCTGCTGCACGGCACGACCGTGTCGGCCATGGCCCGACAGCTGTTGCCCCACCTCGACGAGGCCGACGGGCACCGCCTCGAAGCGGCGGTGGCGTCCTTCGTCGGCGCTGCGTTGATCGGTTTCGACGAGGGGGCCGCCGGCCAGTTCGACGAGGCCGCGCTCGCCGACACCGTCACCCTCGCCTCGCGAGCGGGCGCGTCGCTCGACGACCACACCATCAAGTTCGCCGATGCATGCCTGGGAGTCGCGTCGAGAACGGGATCGACCGTCCCGCTCCTGGCCTTGTCGCGCCAGATCGAAGCGCCCTACGGCACGGCCCCGTAGCGGCCGAACCGG
Source organism: Acidimicrobiales bacterium (assembly GCA_040263275.1). Taxonomy (GTDB): domain Bacteria; phylum Actinomycetota; class Acidimicrobiia; order Acidimicrobiales; family Aldehydirespiratoraceae; genus JAJRXC01. The sequence continues at coordinate 21,880 of JBDQKM010000013.1, read as the reverse complement.
AAGCGATCAGCTGTCGATGATCTCGATGGCGAACTCGGGGCAGTTGTCGGCCGCGAGCTGCGCCTTCTCCTCGAGCTCGGCCGGCACGTCGCCGTCGACCAGGAGGATCGCGTAGCCCTCGTCGTCGGTGTCGAACAGCTCGGGGGCGAGCATGTAACAACGGTTGTGGCCCTGGCAGGCGTCGCGGTCGTACTTGATCTTCACGGCAGTGACTCTATTCGACTCGGGTCACTCGTTGATACGAACGGGCATGCGGCGGGGACCACGCACCTGGCCGGTCGACCAGGTGACGGCCTTGGGGTCGACGAGTTCGAAGTCGGGGAACGCGTCCATCCACTCCTCGAGCGCGACCCGCATCTCCATCCGGGCCAGGTTCGAGCCGACGCAGCGGTGGATGCCCAGGCCGAAGGCGGTGTGGCGGTTGCGCTGGCGATCGATGATGAACTCGTCGGCGTGGTCGAACGCCTCGGGATCCCGGTTGGCCGACGGGAACGGAAGAAGCGTCCAGTCGCCTTCCTTCATCGGGCAGCCGCCGATCTCGACGTCTTCCGCGACCAGCCGCGCCATGGTGACCGGGGCGTAGAAGCGCAGGAACTCCTCGAGCGCGAACGGGCGGACGTCGGGGTCGGTGATCCAGCGCTTCCGGTCGACCGGGTGTTGCGCCATGTGCCAGATGCTCGAACCGATGCCCGACCAGGTGGTGTCGATGCCGGCGATGATCAGCAGGGCGATCGTGCCGCGCACGTGCTCGTCCTGCAGGGCGATGCCGTCGATGTCGGCCGTGCAGAGGTAGCTGATCAGGTCGTCGCCCAGGTTCTCGCGACGCTCCTTGACCCTGGTGTCGAGGTAGTAGTCGAGGGTGTCTTCCCACGACTCGACGGAGTTCTGGCCCGGCTCCTCGATGATCCGATGGATGAACACCCGGAACTTGTCGCCGTCCTCTCGGGGCAGGCCGAGCATGTCGGCGATCACGCGGACGGGGATGTGCTGGGCGTACTCGGTCGCCGCGTCGAACTCGTCGAGTCCCTTCGCCTTGATCTCCGCGATCAACTCGCGGCAGGTCTCGCGAGCCGTCTTCTCCCAGCCGTCGATCGCCTTCGGTGAGAAGAACTCGAGGAGGAACTTCCGGGCGATCGCGTGAAAGGGCGGATCGGAGGTGATGGGCGGCGCGTAGCCGATGGGGCGGGGGGCCTCGGGACGCCAATCCGTGACGATGATGCCCTGCGACGTGAAGTGCTCGGTGTCCTTGGCGATCCGGGCCACGTCCTTGTGACGGGTCGGCAACCAGGCACCGCCGAATCGTTCCGTGTGGGCCACCGGGCAGCGCTCTCGCAGGTCGTCCCAGATCTCGGGTGCGGCCGCGGCGTAGTCGGGATGGGTGTGGTCGAAGTCGGTGGCCCAGTCCTCGACGGGTGGGCGGGGGACATCAGGCATCGTGGACTCCCAGGGCGTTTACGGCGTAAGCCTACCTGTCGAGTATCGGCAGATGTGGGGCGGTTCTTACACCGTCAACCCAGAAGCCCTTCGTAGGGATCGCTCGGGTTCCGGCCGGCGCTGAGGTCGTCGAAGCGTCGCCCGGCCGCCGGTGCGGTGACCTCGTGGGTCAGCACCCAGAACTCGTCGTTCACGACGGCATCGTGGACCCGGTCGGCCACGGTGGTCGTGGGAATCCCGACGAGACCGATCATCTCCCGCAATGGTGCCATCGTGGCTGCCGCGGCGGGAGCCATCTCGACGCCGTCGGTGCGGTTGCGTTCGCTCTCGAAGATCTTCGTGTCCACGAGGTTGGGGCACAGCACGCTCACGCCGACCCCCTGGGGATGCGTCTCGCGCCACAACGACTCGCTCATGCCGACGACCGCATGCTTGGTCGCGCAGTACAGCCCGAGCGCCGGGTTGGTCACGAGACCGGCCTCGCTGGCGGTGTTCACGATGTGGCCCGAGCCCTGTTCGAGGAACAGCGGGGCGAAGGCCGTGACGCCGTAGGCGACACCGAGGATGTTCACGTCGACCGCCCAGCGCCAGTCGGCCGGAGTGGTGGCCGCCATCGGACCCCCGGGAGCGACGCCGGCGTTGTTGCAGACGAGATGAACCGACCCGTAGACGGAGAGCGCCTGGTCGCGGAGCGACTCGATCGCGGCTGCGTCCCTCACGTCGGTGAGCACGCCCAACACGCTCGCCCCGCTGGACTCGAGACGTGTCGCTTCGCGAGCGAGCGACTCCTCCTCGATGTCGGCCATCACCACCGACATGCCGGCGGCGATGAACCGCTCGGTCATGGCCAAGCCGATGCCGCCGGCTGCCCCGGTGATGACCGCAGTGCGGCCCGCGAGTTGCTGCATCCCTACCTCCCCTTCGGAGGCTCGACGCTAGGCCGTGGGGCGGCTTCGGCGCGAAAGCACGGCGGCGAGGCCGAGGACGAACGCGAGCACGCCGACGAAGATGAGGGCTTCGGGAAACAGTGAGGAACGGGGATCGCCCAGCTGGGCCTTGATCTCGGCAGACGTGGGCGGGCCGGCGTCGGCGGGGGCCGATGGTGTCCCGCGGAGGCCGAGGTCGCCGTCGGCGACATCGGTGGCCAATCGTGTGCCGCTGCAGAGGTCGGCGAGGAGGAAGCCGTCGTCGAGCGTGAACTGGTCGCTCGTCGCGGTGTCGCGGGCGAAGACCACATAGGTGTGGCCGCCGATGAAGTCGATGCCGCAGTCGGTCTCCGGGGTCACCACCGCCTGCTGCCGGTCGACGTCGCCCTTGAAGACGTCGCTGACGGTCATGATCACGAGGGAGACCGCGCCGCCGTCGCGGGCCGGGTGCTCCCGGGTCACCTGGCCAGCGAACACGGCGTCGGCGAACGCGACGGCGTCGTCGACCTCCACACACGAGCACGCCGCGGCCGGCGAGGCAGTCGCGAGCACTGCGATCGAGGCGATCATCGAGACGGCCACGGCCAGCGGAACGAATCTGCGCATCATGACTCCCTGTTCTTGCGGGCGATCCGGGCGGCGATGAAGGCGCCGATCACCCCGACGGCGATGAATCCGATGACGAGCACACTGCCATCGGTGACGGGCTCGGCCAGCTCCTCGGCGCCGCTGGTCGGGCGGAACAGCGTGGAGGTGGTCGTCGAGGCATCGGCGATGGGCGCGACGGGTTCGAGCGGCGGGTCGAGCGTGAGCCGCTCGGTGGGCGAGAGCACCCGATTGCCGTCGCACAGGCCGGACCGGAGGTCGCCGATCGGGTAGCCCGGAACCTCCTCCGTGCCGTCGATCACCGTGGCGAACACCGCGACGAACTGACCCGCGACGAGTTCGATGCCGCAGGACTCGCCGTCGGGATCGCTGTAGACGAGCTCGGTCTGACGAGCGGCACCCTTGTAGACACCGTCGACGGCGAAGGTCCACACGGCGAGCCTGTCGGAGATCACCTCCGACGACACGACGGTGCCTTCGAACACCACGTCGGCCCGTTCGAACGAACTCTGATCGGTGCTCGTCGCGCAACTGCACGCGCCAGCGGTCGGCGTCGACAACACGAACACCGTCGACATCACGGCGGCAGCGAGCAACGGCCTGACGAGGCGCACTCAGGTTCCTTCGGCGATGAGCTTGTCGAGTCGCAACTCGGGCTGGTCGGCCTCGAGTCGTTGGAGCCAGTAGGGACTCTCGAAGAGGGCCAGGAGTTCGCCGTCGGAGCGATTCGTGACGGTCACGCCACTCATGCCCCGCAGCTTCTCGGCCGACTCGTCGTCGGTCACGCGAGCCACGGTCCACGAGCAGGGAACCATCTCGACCGGTGCGCCGAACTCGTTCTCGAGGCGATGCTGGGCGACCTCGAACTGGAGCGGTCCGACCGCGGCGAGGATCGGGGCCTGGTCGCCGACATCGGGTTCGCGCAGGACCTGCACCACGCCCTCTTCGTCGAGCTGGTTGATCCCGCTGCGGAACTGCTTCGACTTCGAGGTGTCGAGGGTGCGCACCACGCGGAAGTGGGCGGGAGCGAACGCCGGCATCTCGGGCCAGAGCACCTCGTCGTCGACCCACACGGCGTCGCCGACCCGGAAGTCGTTGGCGTTGACGAGACCGACCACGTCGCCCGGCCAGGCCTCTTCCACCGTCTCGCGGTCCTGGCCCGTCACCGACTGGGCGTATTTGGTGGCGAACGGCTTGCCGGTGGGCCCGTGGGTGACCACCATGCCCCGCTCGAACCGGCCGGAGCAGACCCGCATGAACGCCACGCGGTCGCGATGGTTCTTGTCGGTGTTGGCCTGCACCTTGAACACGAGGCCCGAGAACGGCGTCTCGAGGGCCCGCGGGTTGCCGTCACGGTCCTTCTGCGGGCTCGGCGAGGGAACGAGGTCGACCATCGCGTCGAGGATCAGGCGGACGCCGAAGTTGGTGAGCGCCGAGCCGAAGAACACCGGCGACAGCTCTCCGGCCTCGAACCGCTTCTGGTCGAACTCGCGTCCGACCGTGTCGAGCAGTTCGACCCCTTCCTGGGCCTCGACCCACAGGTCGCCCTCTTCCTCGGCGGCCTGTTCGGCCGAGACGATCTCCTCCGGCGCTTCGGTCGCACCGCGGGCGGTGCGGGTGTAGCGGACGAACTCGTTGCGCTGGCGGTCGATGACTCCGCGGAAGCGTTCGCCGTCGCCGACCGGCCACGAGATGGGCACCGGCTCGAGGACGAGCTGTTCCTCGATCTCGTCGAGCAGTTCGAGCGGATCCAGACTGGGCCGGTCCCACTTGTTGATGAAGGTCACGATGGGGATCTCGCGGTCGCGGCAGACCTCGAACAGCTTGCGGGTCTGGGCTTCGATGCCCTTCGATCCGTCGAGCACCATGATCGCTGCGTCGGTTGCGGCGAGCACCCGGTAGGTGTCTTCGGAGAAGTCGCGGTGGCCCGGGGTGTCGAGCAGGTTGAGCACGTGGTCGCGGTAGGGGAACTGCAGGACGGTCGACGTGATCGAGATCCCTCGCTGTTGCTCGAGCTCCATCCAGTCGGAGGTCGCCGAGCGGCGGTCGCCCTTGGCCTTGACCGAACCGGCCCCGGTGGTGAGCGCGCCGCCGTAGAGGAGGAACTTCTCGGTGAGCGTGGTCTTGCCCGCGTCGGGGTGCGAGATGATCGCGAAGGTGCGACGGCGCGCGGCTTCCGAGCGGGGATCGGCCATGTGCTCAGGCTAGAGGGGCGAGACCGGGCTGACCGCGCCCGGCATCTACGCTCGATCCATGGCGTTGGGGATGGTGGTCGGATCGCCGCCCAGAGATCGTGGAGCGGGGCCGAGCTCACGGCGACGTCGTCGCCCCCACCGACCAGCGCGAATGCCGCCAGCGCCCGCCGGCGGTCGGGGGCGATCGCCCGCAGCGCCTCCTCCTCGAGATAGCGCCGGGACCGGATCTCCGATCCACCGGCCGCGAGTTCGATGAACGCCGGTCACCCCTCTGCGCCCTGAATGAGCTCTCGATGTGCTCGGTCTCGGCCACTCGTCGACAGCACTCACGTCGCGTCTGCGGAGCGTCAGCCTGATCTGGGCCGGCCCGTGGGTCAGAAGATCGAGCGGACGACGAGCGCGACGAGGAGCAACGCAACGATCGAGCCGACGAGGATCAGCGTCTGGGAGTGCGATCGCATGTCGAGCACGGCGGCGACCGTACCCGCTGACCTGGGCCGACGAGACGTCGTCGCCATCGTTGGCGTCTCGCTGACGCTCCTCTGCGACGCCGCGGCCGTCTCGTTCGGCGGCGACGTGTCGAGCATTCACGGTCTGGGCAGCGACCCGCAGCAGCCGTTTCTCATCCCGCACGACATCATCAGCACCCCCGAGTCCGGGGCGCCCGACGGGCCACTGGTCCACACGATCTTCGTGACCGAGAATCCGGCGACGGGCCTTCGACGCCGCCGACCCCACCGCACCGGCCACGCCCGTCGACAACGGGACGGCCGGCGGAGCCACCACCGGAGTGTGGACCGACTCGGGCAGCGGTGGCGGAGAGACCGCGTCAGGCGACCCCGTCGACGAGACCGAGAGCGGGTCCGACGGCGATTCCGGCGGCGGGCTGCCCGCATGGCTGTGGGGCATCATCGGCGCGACCATGCTCGCGGCGGTGGGCGCTGCGGCGAAGATCGGGCCCTTCTCGAAGAAGGACGACGGTTCCCCGGAGCCCGAGAGCCCGCGACGAGGCCGACTTTCTGCTCCGCCACGCTCGTGACCACGGTGTGCCGGTGGCCGACGGGAAGCAGAAGGTCGACTTCAACCGGGCCGAGGATGACGCTGACGGTCGGTGGCGTGGATCATCCCGACCTGAAGGAGCCGGGTGGGGCAGCGCCGGAGGAGCCGCCCGGCTACTCGCCCGAGACGGATGGGCCCGACCCGCTAGGCATGGACACCGACGTGAGTCCGAGCTGAATCGTCGGGTCAGACGTCGCGCTCGACGACATAGTCGGCGAGCGCCCGCAGCGCGGCACGGCTGTCGTGGTGATCGGGCAGCACCTCGATCGCGGCGAGGGCCTCGCCGAGGAGTCGCTCGGTCTCGGTCTCGGACGCGGCCACCGCGCCGGTGTCGACCATGACCTGCTGGATCGCCGCGATGTCGTCGGCCCCCATCGGCGAGCCGGCCTTGTCGAGCACCGCCGCCTGCGCGGGATCGGCGGCCTCGCGGGCGAGGGCCATCAACACGGTCGGCTTTCCCTCGTTCAGGTCATCGCCCACCGGCTTGCCGGTCTGTTCGCTGTCGCCGAAGGCGCCGAGCATGTCGTCGCGGAGCTGGAACGCGATGCCGAGCGGCATTCCGTGGGCAGCCAGATCATCGGCCAGCTCAGCCCGGCCGGCGAGGGCGGCGCCGAGTTGGAGGGGGCGCACGATCGTGTAGCCGGCCGTCTTGTTGCGCATGATCGTGCGGGCGCTCTCGGCACTGACGTCGCCCGTCACCGTGCCGAGCACGTCGAGGTACTGGCCCATGTTGAGTTCGGTCCGGAGGGCGTCCCAGACCGCACGCACCTCGGGCGTCGCGTTGCCGATGCAGCGGTCGGCCATGACCATCGCGATGTCGCCGACGAGGATCGCTGCGGCTTCGCCGAAGCGGCGGCCCTCGCCCTGCCAGTGACCCGCCTCGTGACGGCGGATGTAGCGGGCCCACGTGGTGGGCGAACCGCGACGGGTGGGTGATCCGTCCATCACGTCGTCGTGGACGAGCGCGAACGCGTGGAGCAGCTCGAGCGCGCAGGCGCCGGGCAGCATGCCGTCGCCGTCGGGGTCGCCGCCCGCGGTCACCCAACCCCAGTGGCAGTAGGCCGGCCGGATGCGCTTGCCGCCACCGGCGACGAAGTCCTCGAGGTCGCCGAGTGGGGTGTCGAGCGCAGGGTCGAGCGCCCGCCACGTCGCCCGCTCGTCGGCGAAGATCTCGGCCAGGGCCAGGTCGACCCGGTTCGCGACCTCGAGCAGTTGCGCCGGGACGTGTGTCACTCGCCGTCCAGGTCGAGTGTGATGTCGTCGTCGCCGGCGTCGGGGGTCGGCGCCGCGTCGTCGAGCGACGCGACCACCCGCTCGACCTGCACCCGCGCCGCGCCGATGCGGTCGCGACAGAGGGTGATGAGGGTGGAGGCCCGTTCGACCCGTGACGCGAGGACGTCGACGTCGAGGTCGTCGTCCTCGAGATCGTCGAGGATCGACTCGAGTTCGGCCATTGCGTCGGCGTAGCCGATCTCTGCGTCGCTCATCGTTCGTGCTCCACGTCCTGGTCGAGGGGAGAGGGTTCGACCTCGGTGATCGTACTTGTGGCCGTGCCGTCGGCGACCCGCGTCGTGAGGTGTGCGCCCGGCACGAGATCGGCGACCGATCGCACGACCCGACCGTCGTCGGTCCTCGTGATCGACCAGCCGCGGGCGAGGGCCACGGCGGGGTCGAGGGACCGCACCCGCGCCTCGACCACCTCGAGGCGGTCCTCGGCCCGGCGCAGCGCATGGCGACGGGCCACGTCGATACGGGCGACGGCGAGATCGAGCTGCGCCCGCGCTCGCTGGTCGGCCCGGCGAGCGGCTCTCCCGAGTCGCCGGGAGTTGTCGGCCAGCCGCTCGTCGGCGCGTTCGACCGCGCCCAGGCCGGCCGCGACCACGCCCCGCCGCGACAGCTCGACCCGATGCTCGGCCCGCTCGACGGCTCGGCGACCGCCGCTCACCACTTCGCGCTCGCACTCGGCGAGGCGGCCGAGCCACTCTGCGACCCGGGCGACGACCAGCTGAGCGGCCGCCGTGGGGGTGGTGGTGGCGGTGTGGGCGACCTCGTCGGCCACGCTGCGGTCGATGTCGTGGCCGACGCCGGTGATGACCGGCACACCGGCCGCAGCGATCGCGCGAGCGACGGCCTCGTGATCGAAAGTGGCGAGGTCGGTCTTCGAGCCGCCGCCGCGGGCGACGAGGATCAGGTCGACGTCGGCCGTGTCGGCGGCGCCGATCGCGGCGGCGACACCGTGTTCGGCGCCCTGCCCCTGGACGGGCGTGTCGACCTCGACGAGCGTGAACGCCAACTCGCTGCGCTCGAAGACGGTGGTGACGTCGGCGTGGGCCGCGCTGCCGATCGACGTGACCAGGCCCACGCGCAGGGGGACGGCCGGCACCGGGTGGCGTCCGTTGGCCCGCAGGATGCCCTCGGCCGAGAGCGTGGCCATCAGGGCGTCGCGCTCCGCTGCGAGCCGACCCAGCGTGTAGGTCGGGTCGATGGCCGACATGCGGAACTGGATGCGCCCCTGCGGCGAGTAGTAGTCGACCACGCCCTGGATCCGGATACGCACGCCGTCGCTCATGCGGATCGGGTCGCCGTGCCGCTTGAGCAGGCGGTTCACCCGGTCACGATTGTCGCGGAACAGGACGACCGGCACCGTAGCGAGCGGGGCGGCGCCGGGCGCGTCCGACGGTTCGGTGAGATCGAAGTAGACGTGGCCGTTGCGGGAGCGGTTGATGCCGCTGATCTCGCCCTCGACCCAGACGCCGTAGGGCATGGCGGCTTCGAGCGCGGCCCGCACGACCGTGCCGAGTTCGCTGACGGTCAGGGTCTGGTCGTCCACGGCGGCGTCAGTCGATGCCGTCGAGTTCGTCGGCTTCCTCGATGTCTTCGCGGCGGATGCCGAGCACGAAGAGGATCGCGTCGAGATAGGGAACCGTCAGGGCGGTGTCGGCCGCTTCCTCCACCACGGGTTTGGCGTTGAAGGCGATGCCGAGCCCGGCCGTCGACAACATGTCGAGGTCGTTGGCGCCGTCGCCGACCGCCACCGTCTGCGACAGCGGGACCTGGCTGTCGGCGGCGATCTCGCGCAACAGGGTCGCCTTGCGTTCCCGATCGACGATCGGTCCGGTCAACTCGCCCGTGATCGAGCCGTCGAGAATCTCGAGCACGTTGGCGTGGGCGTGGTGCACACCGAGGTCCTCGGCGATGCGGTCGGTGAAGACGGTGAACCCGCCGCTCACGATCGCCACGATGTAGCCGAGACGGCGCAGGGTGCGGACGAAGGTGCGGGCGCCGGGGGTGAAGCGGAGGTTGGACCAGGCACGATCGACCGCGCCTTCGTCGAGCCCGCCGAGCAGTCGTACCCGCATGCGCAGCGCCGACTCGAAGTCGATGCCGCCTTCCATCGCGTCGCGGGTGATCCGTTGGACCTCGGGCAGGCAGCCGGCCTCCGCCGCGAGCAGCTCGATCACCTCGTCCTGGATGAGCGTGGAGTCGACGTCGAGCACGACGAGGCGCTTGGCCCGCCGGCCGAGGCCCTCACGCTGGATGGCGACATCGATCCCGGGATTGGCGGCGGCGGTTTGGAGCAGGTTGCTCCGCAACTTCTCGTCGTCGCCGTCCCTCACGAGCAGCTCGTAGGACATGACCGGGTAGCGCGAGAGGCGGATGATCCGGTCGATGTTGGCGCCGGCGTCGGCGATGGCGGCGGTGGCCGCACCGATCTCGGAGGGATTCAACTCCGAACCGAGAATGGTCACGACATGACCACGGACCTTCGCGGTGGGTGTGGACGAGACGACGTCGAAGTCGACCTCCATGCCCTGGTCCCAGCCGAACAGGAGCACGTCGCGGAGCAGGTCGCGGCCTTCGGGCACGGCGACGGCCACTCCGAGCGTGAGCTGACCCCGGATGACGATCTGTTCGATGTCCTGCACCTGGGCGCCGGCATCGGCCAGCACGCCCATGAGGCCGGCGGTGACGCCGGCGTGGTCCGGGCCGGTGACTCGGATCAGAACGGTCTGGTGGTCGGGCGGTGGCTCCGTGGTCACCCTCCCCAGCGTAGGAGGTGCTGTGCGACGGCTCCTTCATATGCAGAGAATCCTCGAAAATCCCCTGTTCAGAGGGTTGAAGAGCGAACATATGTTCGTATAGAGTGGTGACATGTTCACGGCGGTGCACACGATCCTGGCGGAGGCGACGACAACCGACCTGACGCGCCCGGCGCTCGAAACGCTGCTCGGTGAGCTCGCCAGGGTCGAAGCCCATGCGGCCGAACGCCGGTTGGCGGTCACAGCGGCCATCGATGCGCTCGACGACGGTGGCATCGGTGGGGCCGACGTCAACCGGGTCAAGGCCCGGCGGTCAGCGAAGCGCTCGAAGCAGGCGGCTCGAACCGCAACGGCGCTTCAGAGGATGCCCAAGACGAGGGCGGCGCTCGCGCGAGGCGAGATCAACGAGGAACACGCCGACGCCGCTGCCGATGCGGCCGAGCGGGTGTCGCCGGAGGCGGCCGACTCGCTGGTCGACGATGCTGCATCGCGACCGGCCGACCTCTTCGCCAAGAGTGCACGCTCGTGGTCGTCGGCTCGAGAGCGCGAAGACGAGAAGGCCGCTCGCCAGGAGTGGTTGCGGGCGGCGCGCGAGGTGTCGACGTGGACCGACCGAGAGGGCATGTGGTGCCTTCTGGCGAAGTTCGACCCGGCGACCGGTCAGGAACTGGCCAAGGCGTTGCAGCGCCGGACCGACCAGTTGTGGCGAGACGACGGTGGGCGTGACGGCCGACCCGACGACGTCCGAACCCCTGAGCAACGGCGGGCGGATGCGCTCCATGCGCTCGTGACCGACCCGGCGGCGATGCCGACCGGAAAGCGGCCGCACCCCAAACACCTCGTGGTGGTACGCGCCGATGCCGGTCGATTCAGCGACCACCCGAGCGGTGTTGCCGAGTTCGTCGACGGCGAGCCGCTCACCCAGGCCACGCTCGAGCGCATCGCCTGCGGTGCCGAGTTCGTCGGCGTGGTCTTCGGCGCCGACGGGGAGACGCTGTGGCAGGGGCGCCGACACCGGGTGGCGACCGATGCGCAGTGGATCAACCTGATTGCGCGGGACGGCGGGTGCTTCTGCTGCGGAGGCGATCCCGCGCACTGCGAAGCCCACCACATCGTGCCGTGGGCACCCCCGGGTAGGGGACCGACCGACATCGACAATCTCGTGCTCACCTGCAGCCGTACCCATCGACTCGTCCACGACCACGGCTACCGGATCATCCGGGTCGATGGGAAGTGGACCCTCGCACCTCCCGGATCCGAGCAGCGGTGGGCTGCGTGATGGCTATTCGCTCCCCGAATCCGTCGAACGTCCGCGGTACCGTCGCTGGTCCCTCCGCCGATCGGGTGCTGCGCGATGACGAGCAGAAGGCTTCCGACGATCGTGATGGTCACCGTCCTGGGGCTGCTGTCCGCCGGCTGTGGCGACGACACGCCCGAACAGGAGACGTCGGCGATCACGACATCCGTCGCGTCGACCTCCACGTCGACGACAACCACCACAACCAGCACGACCACAACCACAACGAGCACCGCCCCTGTCGAGGGTGACGGGTGTTCCGCCGCCGGGCTGACGGCACCGCCGACTCCGCCGCAGCTCGATCCTCCTGCCGCCGAGACGTTCCGCGCCGTCGTCGATGCCGCGATCGCCTGCGATTTCGACGCGCTCGCCGTCGCCGCCGGCGACACCATCACGCTGTCGTTCGGGGGCCACAACGACGTGGCCGGGTTCCTCAGAGCCGCGGAGTTCGAACACGGCGACGAACTCCTACGGATCATGGTGCAGCTCATGACCATGGAACCCGGCTACCAGACCGACTTCGCCACCTGGGTCTGGCCGACGTTCTGGGAGGACGACCAGCCGGCGACCGCCGATGAGCGCGCCTCCGTCGAGGCGATCTATGGCGTCCCCTTCGAAGAGATTCTCGTCGACGACCTCGGCTACATCAATCACCGCGTCGGCATCGATGCCGACGGCGATTGGCTCTACTTCGTGGCCGGCGACTGACGCCGCGGGCCGATCCCGCGGGCCGACTCAGCCGTGTTCGGCCCGGACCAGGGTCTCGTAGAGCTCTCCGTAGAGTCCGCCCGAGTGACGCAGTTCGTCGTGAGTGCCGGTCTCGACCACCCGTCCGTCGTCGAGCACCACGATCATGTCGGCGTCGGTGATGGTCGACAGTCGGTGGGCGATCACCAGCGAGGTCCGTCCGTCGAGCGCGTGGGCGAGGGCCTCCTGGACCTGGGCCTCGTTGTCGGTGTCGAGATGCGACGTCGCCTCGTCGAGCACGACGATGGCCGGATCCTTCAGCAGCATGCGGGCGATGGCGAGACGCTGCTTCTCGCCACCCGAGAGGCGGTAGCCCCGCTCGCCGACCACCGTGTCGTAGGACTCGGGCAGGGCGTCGATCACGTGGTGGATCCGGGCGGCCCGGCAGGCTTCGCGGACCTCGTCGTCGGTGGCATCGGGCCGCGCGTAGCGGAGGTTGGCGATCACCGTGTCGTGGAAGAGGTGCGGGTCCTGGCTGACCACGCCGATGGCCTGCCGCAGCGACCGCTGGGTGACGCTGCGCACGTCGTGCCCGTCGATGCGGATGGCGCCCTCGGTGACGTCGTAGAGGCGCGGCACGAGTGAGGTGAGTGTGGTCTTGCCGGCTCCCGACGGGCCGACGACCGCGATCATCTGCCCCGGCTCGATGTCGAGATCGACGTCGCGGAGCACGTCGTCGACGGATGCGGTCGACTCGTTGCCGCCCAACGACTCGGGGGTGCCCTCCGCCGGGTCGGGATAGCGGAAGCGCACGTGTTCGAAGCTGACGGCACCCTTCGGGTCGACGAGATCCATGGCATCGTCGGCATCGGTGATCGCGTTCGGCGCGTCGAGCACCTCGAAGACCCGTTCGAACGAGACGAAGGCGGTCATGATGTCGACCCGGGCGTTGGAGAGGCTCGTCAACGGCATGTAGATCCGGACGGTGTAGAGGCCCAGGGCGACGAGGGTGCCGGGGGTGATGTTGTTGTCGATGACCAGGTGCCCGCCGAGCCAGTAGACGAGCGCGGTGCCGATCGCGCCGACCAGGGTGAGGGCGACGACGAACACCCGGCTGTACATGGCGCTGCGCACGCCGATGTCGCGAACCCGACCGGCGCGTTCGCCGAAATCGGCCGCCTCGGCCTCGTGCCGGCCGAAGAGCTTCACGAGGAGGGCACCGGCCACGTTGAAGCGCTCGGTCATCGTGTTGTTCATCGACGCGTTGACGTTCATGCCCTCCCGGGTGATGTCCTGGAGTCCGGCCCCGACGCGTCGGGCGGGGAGCACGAAGACGGGCAGGATCACGATGGCGAGCAGGGTGAGGCGCCACTCGAGCAGCAGCATCGCGATCAGCGTGCCGCCGAGGGTGATGACGTTGCCGACGACGGTGCCGAGCGTGCCGGTGAAGGCCCGCTGGGCGCCGATCACGTCGTTGTTGAGTCGGCTGATGAGGGTGCCGGTCTGGGTGCGGGTGAAGAACGCGAGCGGCATGCGCTGGACATGGTCGAAGAGCCGCACGCGTAGGTCGAAGATGAGCCCCTCACCGATACGGGAGGAAAGCCAGCGTTCGACGAGCGAGAGACCCGCCTCGCCGACCGCAGCGATCACCATGATGATGAAGAGGGTGTTGAGGTAGCTCCCGTTGTCGTCGACGATCGCGACATCGAAGACGGCGCGGATCAAGAGGGGCGGGAGCAGCCCGAGGAACGTCGAGACGACGATCGTGGCGACGAAGAGGATGATGTGGGCGCGGTAGGGCTGCGCGAATCCGTAGACCCGGCGCCGCGTCGCCCGATTGATCGACTTGCCGTCGAGGCCTGACCGGTCGGCCGACATCGAGTGCATGATCTGGAACGGGCTCGGCGCAGTCATCACGCGAGCCTACGGCTCGGTCCCGACGGGACCATCGACGCGTCCGTTCTCGAAGCGGGGCTGGCTCGGGCCCGCCGGTACCGTGGTCGGTATGGACCGGCCGACGAGCGCCCTTCTGACCGACCACTACGAGCTGACAATGGTCGCGTCCGCACTGCAGTCGGGCATCTCCGAACGCCGTTCGGTGTTCGAGGTTTTCGCGCGTCGGCTCCCTGGGGGCCGTGCCTACGGTGTGGTGGCCGGTATCGATCGGTTGTTGGATGCGGTCGAGCGGTTCCGCTTCGACGACGCCACCGTCGCCCACCTCGTGGAGGCCGGTGTCGTCGACGAGGGCCCGATGACCGACTGGCTGCGGGCCTACTGCTTCACGGGCGACATCACCGGCTACGCCGAGGGTGAGCTGTTCTTCCCCTACAGCCCGGTTCTCACGGTGGCGGGTTCGTTCGCCGAGTGCGTCGTGCTCGAGACCGTGATGCTGTCGGTGATGAACCACGACTGCGCGGTGGCCTCCGCGGCGGCTCGCATGGCCGATGCGGCCGGAGGTCGACTGCTCATCGAGGGTGGCTCCCGGCGCACCGACCCCGAATCGGCCGTCGCCGCGGCCCGTGCCTCTCATGTGGGTGGGTTCGACACGACATCGAATCTGGAAGCCGGTCGACGTCACGGCATCCCGACCGGGGGCACGACGGCCCACGCCTTCGTCCTCGCCCATGCCTCTGAGCGGGAGGCGTTCGCGGCCCAGCGCGATGCACTCGGCGTGGCTAGCACCTATCTCGTCGACACGTTCGACGTGCTCGAGGGGATCCGCCGTGCCGTCGACGTGGTCGGTCCCGGGATCGGCGGAGTCCGTATCGATTCCGGTGAGCTCCTGGCCGACAGCCGAGCCGCCCGCAGCCTTCTCGACAGCCTCGGCGCGACCGATTGCCGCATCGTCGTCTCGAGCGATCTCGACGAGTTCCGCGTGGCCGAACTCGAAGCGGCCGGTGCACCGATCGATGCGTACCTGGTCGGGACGAGTCTCGTCACCGGTTCCGGACACCCCACCGCGCAGATGGTCTACAAGCTCGTGTCCATCGCCGCCGACGACGACCCGCGATCGCCCCTGAGAGCGGTCGGGAAGCTCTCGCCGGGAAAGCGCACCATCGGTGGGCGCAAGGACGTGCACCGCACGTTCGACTTCGACGGCCGATACCGCAGCGAGGTGCTCTCGGTGTTGCCGGTCGAGCTTCCCGACGACTCGATGTCGCCCCAGGTGCCCCTCGTGCTCGACGGCGAGGTGGTCGCCGACCTGACCGACCCCGGTGAGGCCAGAGCGCGCTGTTTCGAACGGCGCAGCCATCTGCGCCCTGAGGATCGCACCCCATGGCCCGCGACCACGCCCGCCATCCCGACCGTGTGGCAGGGGGTCGAGGAACCGCTTTCGGCCGCAGTGGCGAACGTCGCCGGCGGCCCCAACGACGGAGAAGGACCCGCATGACCCGAGCACTGATCGTCGTCGATGTCCAGAACGACTTCTGCGAAGGGGGTTCGCTCGCGGTCGACGGTGGCGGCGACGTGGCCCGTTCCATCACCGCACTGGTGGGCACCGACCGGGGGCGTGGCGCCTACGACGCCGTCGTCGCCACCAAGGACTGGCACGTCGACCCCGGCGAGCACTTCGCCGATCCCGCGGTGGGTCCTGACTTCGTCGACACCTGGCCGCCCCATTGTGTGGCCGACACGGCCGGTGCCGACTTCCATCCCGATCTCGAGATCGCCGTCGACGAAGTGTTCCTGAAGGGTCGCCACACGGCGAGCTACACCGGCTTCGACGGCGGCGCCGCCTCCGACGAGACGGTCGCGCTCGGCCCGTGGCTCACCGCCCACGGGGTGACCGACGTCGATGTCGTCGGTCTCGCCACCGATCATTGTGTGCGGGCGACGGCACTCGACGCCGCCGCCGCCGGCTTCGCGACGAGGGTGCTCGTCGACCATTGCGCCGGTGTCGCCCCCGACTCCACCGAGGCCGCCTTGGCGGAGATGGCCGACGCAGGGGTCACCGTCGAATGAGTGAAGCCGTCGACCCCGGCTGGGGCGCGGCGGCCAGGCGGGCGCCTCTGATCCTCGTGCCCACGCGCGGCATGCGGTCGGCATTGGCCGACGACAACGGCCTCGTCGTGATGCGAATGGTCTGGATCACCTTCGTTGCCGTGATGGTGGTGATCGGCGCCTTGGTCGTGGCGATCGACCGCAGCCTTCCCGGTGGGGGCGCCGACGGAAGAGTCGTGGCGGCGGGGGTGGCCGGTGTCGGGATCTTCCTCCAGATCGTGTCCACGAAGTTCGTCCCCGTCATCGCCGGGAAGAAGAAGGCGGCCGTTCGAGCCGCCGCGCAGCGGGCCTTCTTCATCCGTGTCGCATTCGCCGAGCCGGCGGCCCTGCTGGGGTTCATGGGCTTCGTGCTGAGCGGCAATGTCGCGGTCTATGTCGTGGGCTTTGTCGTGGGGCTCGCGGGGATGACCGACGCGGCGCCGACCGGCCGCTGGATCGAGGCCGGTCAGGCTGAGCTGGCCGCCTCGGGCTCCGACGTCGATCTGCTCTCCGCACTCGTCAGCGGCGGTCTCACCCGCTGACAACCGTCGACCGGCGGGCCGGTTCAGCACTAGTGGAAGTCGTGGATCCCGATCCATTGGAACGAGGTCCAGTTCGAGTTGTCCTGATGGCGGATCTCCAGGCGGGTGATCGGCTGGTCGAACTCGACGCCGACGTTGCCCGTGGCCGAGCTGGTCGACGAGGTACCCCGGACCGTGTTGGCGTTGATCTGCACCTGGGCGCCACCCACGTTCATGGCCGACGGGTTGATGGTCCCTCCGCCGTCGGAGCCGATGACGCGGACGGTGTCCTCCCAGCTGAAGGCCGACCGGTCGACGTCGACCAGCGAGAAGGAGGGACAGACCGGAGTCGAGAACTGGAAGATCAGATCGACATAGCGGCCGCTGCGGGCGTTCTGCATGGCGGTGATGACCGGGTTGTCGAGGCCGTTGAGCACACTGTTCCAGACGATGCCCGTGTAGGCGGCCTGTGACAGCCCCCACGGGTCGACGATGGAGAAGTTGATCGAGACCGAGCCGTCGTCGGACAGGAAGTTGGCCGGGAGGGCACCGCCGGCGAAGCGCGAGAAGTCGACCTGGCGGGGGGCGACGAGGCAGCTGCCCGCGGCTGCCGCGACGGCGTCGAGCGAGACGATGGACGGCGCGGCCCAGATCACTGCAGACGCGGCCGCGCCAGATCGGATCATCGTTCGCCGGCTGATCGCCTCGGGGGTTCGCCGCGACAAGGGAGGGGAGTCCTGCTCCATCCCTTCCGGAATCGGCCTGGCCCACGGGGAACTGAGGGCGGTGAGGCAATTTCGCCACCCGGCCCATGTGACCGATGGGAACGGTGGCCTGGGCCGTTCGGCCCATCGGCCGCGGTCGTCTCAGGCCTCGGCCAGGGCCTCAGCCAGAGACTTGATGCCCTCGACGGTTGCCGTCATGTTGGAGCGCCATTCATCGAGGCGGCCCTCCACGATCTCCTCTTCTCGCTCGGGCATCGCCTCGATCGCCGGGGTGAGTCCGGAGGGCCCGAAGCCCATCTGGGCCGTGAAGGTGAGGGTCGTGTGGTCGCCCGCCGGGTCGAGGGTGAAGCGCCACTTGGTGAAGGGGGCCTCGGGCCCGCCCGGATCCCACCCGAAGGCTCGCTCGGGTTCGAAGACGGAGACCACGCAGGGCACGGTCCACTCGCCGATCGCCTTGTGCCGGTTGGTGCCCTCGAATCGGGCGCCGAGGGCCGGACCCGTGTGGGGCTCGACCCATCGGGCGCCCTGGAACTCGGGAGAGAAGCGTGCGGGGAGTTCGATGTCGGAGATGAGGGGCCACAGCGTTGCGGGCTCGGCCGCGATGTCGACGGACACGGTCACGGTGGGGAGATCGGCATAGCGAACCATGCCGTCTTCCTACTCCGCTGGTGTCCCTATTCCAGAATCGCGTCGGTGGGCAGGGCCACGATGCCGGTCGCCCCGAGCTCGCGCAGGTCCGAGAGACGGGCCCACAGGTTGTCGCGCTGGACCACGAGGTGCACGGCCACGAGATCGTCGCGGCCCGACAACGGGAGCAGCGTGGGTGCGGCGAGGCCCGGGAAGATGGTGCCGAGCTGGTCGACGCGATCCGGCGGGATGTGCATCACCAGGTACTGGCGGCTGGTGGCCGTGCGGGCCGCCTCCATCCGCAGGAGCAGGCTGGCCACCTCCGGCGAGTCGGACTCCGGGGGGTGGGCGAACACTGCCTGGCAGGCCGCAGCGACCTCGATCGCATGGAGCGAGTTGCGGCGAAGGCTGTTGCCCGTTTCCCGCAGATCGACGATGGCGTCGGCCAGTCCCCGGGCGCAGATGCCTTCGAGCGAGCCGCCCATGGCGACGACCTCGATGTCGATCCCGTTGGTCTCGAACCAGCGACGCGTCCAGTTGGGCAGGTGGGTGGCCACCGTCTTGCCGGCGAGATCGGCCGCCGAGGCGTAGGGGGCGTCGGTGCGGCACGCGAGCACCAGGTCGGACCGGGAGAACCCGAGGTCGATCGCCGGCCAATGTTCGATCTCGTTCTCGAGGGCGGTGTCGGTCGAGATGAACGCGGCATCGAGTCGGCCGGCCCGGAGCCAGGCGGCGGCGTCGCGCGGGCGCATCTCGATGAACTCGATGTCTTCGACGACCAGCGCCGCGTTCTCGGTACCGAGCTGTCGCAGGTTGTAGCCCGCATGGCGGAGCAGGTCGAAGACGCGGTCGCGCAGACGACCCTTCGACGGGACGGCCACCCGGGCGCTCACGACCGGCGCTCCTCGAGCACGGCCAGCACGTCGGCCAGCGGCACGTCGACCGCGACCAGGCCGACCATCACGTGGTAGAGGAGATCGGCGGCCTCCTGCGCGGTGAGGGCGGGGTCGTTGGTGGGCCGTCCGAGTTCGAGGCACACCTCGAAGGCCTCTTCCATGATCTTGCGTTGGGCCAACTCGGGGTCGGCCAGCAGCGTCGCGGTGTAGGAGACGTCGGGATCCGCGTCGCGTCGCGAGCGGAGAACCTGTTCGAGTTCGTCGAGAATCACCCCTTCACGCTACGGGCGAGCGGCCCCTGGTCATCACCCCTAGGGTGCGGCCATGACCGAAGTCCGCACTCTCGCCACCGACCTTCGCTTCCCCGAGGGACCGATCGCGATGAACGATGGCAGCGTCGTCCTCGTCGAGATCGATCGCGGCACCCTCACACGGGTCACGGCGGCCGGCGCGGTCGAGGTGGTGGCCGATCTCGGCGGTGGCCCGAACGGCGCGGCGATCGGGCCCGACGGCGCCTGCTATGTGACCAACAACGGCGGCTGCTTCACCTTCGAGGACGTGATGGGGCTCACGATCCCCGGTCCGGTGCCGGCGTCGTGGACCGGTGGTTCGATCCAACGCGTCGATCTGGCCACCGGCGAGTTCGAGACCCTCTACACCGAGAGCTCGACCGGTCCGCTGCGGGCCCCGAACGACCTGGTGTTCGACGAGCACGGAGGGTTCTGGTTCACCGACCACGGTGTGCGCCTCGACCGCACCAGCGATCGGACCGGCCTCCACTACGCCGCGGCCGACGGTTCCTCGTGTGTCGAGGTGATCCATCCACTCGATTCGCCCAACGGGGTCGGCCTCTCGTCCGACGGCTCGCGGCTCTATGCCGCCGAGACCCACACCGGCCGCGTGTGGGGCTGGAACGTCACCGGACCCGGCCAGGTCGAGGCCGCGAACCCGGTCGGTGCCGGCGGGGGCGATCTCCTGCACGGCGCAGCCGGAATGGTGCTGTTCGACTCACTCGCCGTCGACGGCGACGGGTGGGTCTGCGTGGGTACGCTCGGCGAGGGCGGCATCACCGCGATCTCGCCCGACGGCGCCGTGGTCGAACACATCCCGTTGCCCGATCTCCTGGTCACCAACATCTGTTTCGTCGGGGCCGAGCCGCGCGCCGTGTGCACGCTGTCGGGCACCGGCCAGCTCGTCGAGATCGACTGGCCCCGTCCGGGACTCGCGCCGGCTTTCTCCGCCTGAAGCTGCTGACGGTGTTGGCTCACTAACGTGGCGCGGTGAACGACATCGCTGCCAGCTTCTCCGCCGACCCTTCGGTCGTCGCCACGGCGCCGCGGGGCCAGGTCGGCCATTGCGACCACATCGACCACACCGCCCAGTTCGACCGTGAGGTCCACCGGGTGCGTGACGGTGTCTGGTCGGTGGTCGGCAACGGCCTGTCCAACCAGAACGTGGTCGAGGGGCCCCAGGGTCTGATCGTCATCGACACCGGCGAGTCGGTGCAGGAGATGCAATGGACGCTCGATGCGCTGGCCGAGGAGACCGACGCGCCGGTCGTGGCGATCATCTACACCCACTCGCACTATGTGGGCGGTACCACGGCGATCCCGGGAGCCGGCGAGACCGTGCCGATCTGGGGGCACGAGCGGATCACGGTGAACCGCGAGCGAACCGGCGTCGAGCTCAGCGCATCGGCGACCCGCGGGGCGGTGCATCAGTTCGGCCTGTTCCTTCCGCCCGACGGCCCCGACGGGCTGATCAACGTCGGTCTCGGTGCGAGCTTCCGGCGTGATGATCATGCACCCCACGTCGTCGGATTCGTCCCTCCCACCGAGATCATCTCGGGCCCGGTCTCGACGACCATCGCCGGCTTGACGGTCGAGATCACTCCGGCGCCCTCCGACGCCGACGATTCGGTCACGATCTGGTTCCCCGAACTCTCCACGGCCGTGCACAACATCGCCTGGCCGGCGCTGTTCAACGTGTTCGCCATCCGTGGTGAGGAGTACCGCGATCCCCGTGTGCTCCTGCACGGTCTGGATCACCTGCTCACCCTCGGGGCCGAGCACCTGGTGGGGGCCCACGGCGTGCCGATCAGCGGCGCCGATGAGATCCGCGACGAGGTGACGCTCGACCGCGACTCGATCCAGTTCCTCTGGGACCAGACGGTGCGCGGGGTCAACAAGGACCTCTCGGCCGGCGACCTGACCCGGTTCGTGCAACTGCCCGAGCGGTTCGCGGCGGGCCGACTCACTCGCCAGCTCTACGGACTCGCCGAGCACCACGTGCGCCAGATCCGCACCGGCCTGATCGGCTGGTTCGACGGTGACGAGGCTCAGTTGTTTCCGCTGGCTCCCGCGGATCGCGCCGGGCGACTGGTCGACGGCTTCGGCGGAGCGGACGAGGTTCGCGGTCGGGTGCGAGCCGCAATCGACGCCGACGACCTGCGCTGGGCGGTCGAGATGGGTTCCTGGTTGGTCCGCCGCGACGGTGCCGAGGCCGATGACCGCTCCCTTCTGGCCGAGGCGGTGCGAGCGATCGGACGGCGCACTTCGGCAGCGAACATCCGCAACTGGTGCCTCACCCGGGCCCGGGAGTTGGAGGGCACGCTCGACCTGGCGCGCATGCGCTCCCACGTCTTCGGCCGCGCCGCGGTGATGGCCGCCGCACCGGCCACCACAGTGCACGCGCTGCGGGTCCTGCTCGACCCCGACGCGGCGGCGGAGGTGGACGACCATCTGCGGTGGCGCTTCGCCGACGGGTCGACCGCCGGGCTGCGGGTGCGCAATCAGGTGGCGGTGCCGACGGACGGACGCGACACCGACCTCGAGATCGCCCTCGACCTCGAGACCTGGGCCGACATCTGCTCGGGTCGTCTCTCGC
>JBDQKM010000012.1:0-31152 GCA_040263275.1 Acidimicrobiales bacterium | reverse complement strand
TGCACTTCCGCCGCGAGTCGTCCGCTGAGCGGACGGAGCTCGAGGCCGGTGGTGGTGTCGGTCGTGTTCATGGCGGTCACCTCGTGACGGGAGACGTGGGGACACCGGCGACGAAGCCGGCACTGGACGGGGAACCTTCGACCCGCTCGAACCCCTCGACGAGGTCGCGGATCAGTCGATCGACGTCGCCGAGATCGAGACCGTCGAAGGCGCGACTCACCCGGGCGACGACGGCGGCGACGATGCGGTCGTGGGCGACGGCCCCCGCATCGGTCAGCTCGACGAGTCGACCCCGGCCGTCGGTCGGATCGGCGACACGAACGACATGGGCATCGGTCTCGAGGCGGCGAAGCGTGGCGGTCAGGCCTCCGCTCGTCTGGACGACGAACGCGGCGATGTCGGACGGACTGGCCGACCGGCTCGGGCGGTGGGCCAGCAGGGCCATCACCCGCAGTTCGGCCGGCGTGATCCCGTGCGCCGCACAGACGTCGGCGACCGCGGCCTCGTTGAGCCTCGAGAGGCGCCCGAGCAAGAGGGTCATCGTGGTGAGATCAGCGCGGGGAGGCGTGGCCATTCCCGGCAAGGTATCTTTGCAGAAAGCTTTCTGTCAAACTTCAGGTGGCGGTCGGCATGTCGAAACTCGCCGCCGGCGTGCCTGCGTCGGGCCAACGAACGGTGACCGCCTTACCCCGGGTGTAGAAGTCGACGCCCTCGGGGCCGTGGATGTGGCGCTCGCCGAAGAGGGAGTCCTTCCACCCACCGAAGCTGTAGTACGCCATGGGCACCGGGACCGGAACGTTGACCCCGATCATGCCGACGTCGACACCTCGCACGAAGCGGCGGGCCGCGCCGCCCGAGTTCGTGAACACCGCGGTGCCGTTGCCGTGGGGGTTCGCGTTGATGAGCGCGATCGCGTCGTCGACGGTGTCGGCCCGCATGACCGAGAGCACCGGACCGAACAGCTCGTTGTTGTAGACGTCCATCTCGGTCGTCACCCGATCGACCACCGTCGGACCGACGAAGAACCCGTCTTCGTGACCGGGCACGACGAGGCCGCGCCCGTCGACGAGCAGATCGGCGCCCTGGGCCTCGCTCCCGTCGATGAAGCCGACGATGCGGTCCCGTGACTCCGCGGTGATGATCGGACCCATCTCACTCTCAGGGTCACGACCCGACCCCACGCGCACGGCGTTCGCCTGAGCCTCCACGTAGGGCAGCAACTGATCAGCGGCGGAGCCGACGGCGACGGCCGCTGAGATCGCCATGCACCGCTCCCCCGCCGATCCGAATGCCGCCGAGGCGAGGTGCTGCGATGCGAACTCCATGTCGGCGTCGGGGAGCACGATGGCATGGTTCTTCGCCCCGCCGAGCGCCTGCACCCGCTTGCCGTTCGCGGTCGCCCGCTCGTGGACGTACCGGGCGATCGGGGTCGACCCGACGAAGGACACCGCGGCCACGTCGGGATGGTCGAGGAGTGCGTCGACCGCGACCTTGTCGCCGTGCACCACATTCAAGACGCCGGCCGGAAGCCCCGCCTCTGCCCACATCTCGGCCATCAGCACCGACGATGACGGGTCACGCTCGCTCGGCTTCAGCACGAACGTGTTGCCGCAAGCGATGGCGATCGGGAACATCCACATGGGCACCATGGCCGGGAAGTTGAACGGGGTGATCCCGGCGCACACCCCCAGGGGCTCGCGGAAGGAGTAGGCATCGACGTCGCTCGAGACCTGGTCCGAGTAGCCACCCTTCAGCAGCGAGGGGATGCCACACGCGAACTCGATGATCTCGAGCCCCCGCTGCACTTCACCCGCGGCGTCGGACAGAACCTTGCCGTGTTCGTCGGTGATCAGCCCGGCGATCTCATCGGCCCGACGACTGACGATCTCCCGGAAGGCGAAGAGGGCCTTCGTCCGCACGCTCAACGAGGTCTGTGACCAGCTCTCGAACGCCGCAGCCGCAGCGCCCACGGCCGCGTCGACATCACCGGCCGTCGCCAATCGGACCTCGGCCTGCTGGGCTCCGGTGGCCGGGTCCCAGATCGCCGCGGCACGCGTCGACTCCCCATCGCTCGTCGCTCCGTCGATCCAGTGGCTGACTGTTCTCATGACGCCTCCATCGGCTCAGTCTTCCCCACAACACGGACGTCAGGCACGACACGCTCGAGAAGCGAGTCTCGGGGGACGTCGCTCGGCGGCAGCCGGCCCTATTGTCGGCCCTCATGATCGTGGGATTCGACATTGGCGGCACCAACGCCCGAGCACTCCTGATCGACGAATCGACCCACGAGGTGATTGACCGCGCTCGGGCATCGAGTGCCGGCGAGGCGCCGGTCGTCCTGTCCACGCTCCTCGACCTGGTCGACGAACTCGTGACGCGCAACGAGACGACGGTGGACGCAGTCGGCGTCGGTGTCGCGGGGCTTGCGACTCGCGACGGCGTCGTCCGCTACTCACCCAATCTCCCCGACCTGGTCGAGTACCCACTCGGCCGTGAACTCGGCGCCTCCCTGGGCATCCCCGTGACCGTCGCCAACGACGCGTCCGCGGCCACCTGGGCCGAGGCGAAGCTCGGCAGCGGCCGAGGGGCCGACGACTTCGTATTCGTGTCCCTCGGCACGGGAATCGGCGCCGGGTTCGTGGTCGACGGGCGACTCGTGACCGGCGGCAACGGCTTCGCCGGCGAGGCCGGCCACATGGTCATCGAGGTGAGTGGCCCCGCCCACATCACCGGTCAGCGCGGCCCTTGGGAGTACTTCGCCTCCGGGTCGGCGCTCGGCCGCCAGGGCCGGGAGGCCGCCGGGGCGGGCCGACTCGATGCGGCGACCGCGCTCGCCGGCTCGGTCGATGCCATCACCGGACTCCACGTCGCCGACGCACTCGCCGCCGGAGACGACGACGCAGCTCGCGTCTTCGAAGAGTTCTGCCGGTGGGTCGCCGTGGGATGCGCCAACCTCGTCATGGTCCTCGATCCGGCGCGCATCGTCATCGGCGGCGGCTTGAGCGGCATCGGCCGCCCGCTGGCCGACGGCGTGGCCGCGTGGATGCCCGAGGTCACGCTCGGCTCGGCTCATCGACCACCGGTCGAGATCCGCATGGCCGAACTCGGCGACGAGGCCGGTGCACTGGGCGCCGCCCTTCTGGTCCTCGACGAGATCTGAGCGCCGAGACAGCCACCTCAGCCTTCGGTCCTCAGTTCTCGGGCCGCTTGGCCCGACTCGGGCTGACCCGCGGCGGCTCGTTCGGCTGCTTCGGGTAGACGGGCGGCCAGGGCGCATCCATCAGCCCGTCCGACCAGTCGCGTTCGTGCCACTCGAGCAATGGTTCGATCGATTGGAGTTCGTCGTCGACGGTCGCCCACGCATCGCCGTCGGCGGCCAGGCGGGCGGGCACGGTGGCCAGCGTGAGCTCCTCGGGTTCGACGGTCGCCACCTCGTCCCAGGTGATCGGGGTCGACACCTGTCCACCGACCCGGGGCCGCACCGACCACGTGCCGAACACGGTCTTGTGGGGCGCGTTCTGGTTGAAGTCGACGAACACCCGTTCACCGCGCTCCTCCTTCCACCACTCGCAGGTGAGGAGCGCCGGCGAGCGGCGTTGCAGCTCACGCGCCAGCGCCACGGCGGCGTAGCGCACCTGGTAGCTGTCCCAACGCGGCTCGAGCCGGACGTAGATGTGGATGCCCTTCGAACCCGAGGTCTTGGCGAACCCGACGATGCCGAGTTCGTCGAGCACCGCCTTCACCTCGTAGGCCGCAGCTCGTACGTCGTCGAAGGTGGTCCCCGGCTGGGGGTCGAGATCGATCCGGAGTTCGTCGGCGTGGGCCGGGTCGTCGGCCCGGTACGGCCACACGTGGAAGCCCAGGCACCCCATGTTGACGGCCCACACGATGTGGGCCATGTCGTGGGCGATCAGCGCGTTCGGCGTCGTGCCGTTGGGGGTGCTCACCACCGTCGTCTGCAACCACTCGGGCGCCCCCTTCGGCACCCGCTTCTGGAAGAAGGACTTGCCCCGAGCCCCGTCGGGGTAGCGCTCGAGCAGGAGCGGCCGACCGCCCACCACCCGCATGAAGGGTTCGGCGACCGCCAGGTAGTACCGGACGAGATCGAGCTTGGTCTCGCCCCGTTTCGGGAAGAAGACCTTGTCAGGGCTCGTGACCCGGACCTCACGTCCGTCGACGTCGAGGAGCACAGGATCGCCGGCCATGGGGCGAACGCTACTTCCCGGGACGCCGCCGCTCGACCGCGAGGCTGAGCGCGCCGCCGGCGACCATGAGACTCCCTCCGACCACTCCCAGCACCCCGAACGACCAGACCGATACGAGTGCGCCGCCGAACAGCGGCCCGATGGCGCGGCCGGCAGCCATCGCCGCCTGGGCATCACCGGCTCGTTCGGCCGGATGGGCGGACCGTTCCGCGAGCAGGGTGTAGAGGCCGGGAACGCCGGCCCAGAAGGCGAAACCCCACACGGTGAGGACGGGCCACGCCATCCACGGCTCGGTGATGAGGGGAAGCGTCACCGCGCAGGCCCCGGTCACCCCGAGCCACAGGCCGGAGAAGGGCCGACGGCCCCGCCACCGAGACGACGGCACGCTCGCCAGGGCGTTGGCGGCGTAGACGAGCGACAGCACCCCGGGGCTGATGCCGACCTCCTCGATGAGGATGACCCCGCTGAACACGAACACCGCCGAACCCCCGAGTGTGAGCAGGACGAGGGCGACGATGAGCGTGATCGCCTGCGGCACCGCGCGCGTCCGGTGACCGACGGGCGCCGAGTCGCCCACCGCGAAGTCCGGGGTGAACAGCAGCGGGATCACGGCGGCGACGGCGAGCACACCGAAGACCCAGCGGTCGTCACCGGCCTCGAGCAGGACGCCGAAGAGCGGCGCGGCGACCACGCCGGCGACCGGGCCGACGACGGCGATGTCGCCCTGCCGTTCCTCGTCGCCGAACACCTGCGACCAGGCCAACCAGGTGAGCACGCCGAGCGAGAGTCCGGACAGCCCCCGCACGGCCACGAAGAGGGCGAAGCCGTCGACGACCACGCTCGTGGCGTTGGCCGCGGCCAGCACGAGCAGCGCCAGCCGGAACACACGCCCACTCGGGACCATGAACCGTCCGGCGGCCCAGGAGGCCACGACGAACATGCCGAGTTGGGCAGCCGAGAAGATGCCCGCCGTGCCGGCGCCGACCTCGAAGCGGTCGGCGATGGCCGATAACGAGATCGGGGTGGCGATGAAGACCGCAGTCGAGACCGCGGCCGCCATGAGCAGGCCCGGGGCGGTGCCGATGCGGGCGACACGGAGGAGCCGAATCGGGACCTGCACCGGGCAAGCCTAGAGCGCCGAGCCTCGACGCCAGCGGGATTCAGGCGCCGGGTTTGAACACCATGAGGTAGAGGGTGATCAGGAACATCACCGTGATCAGCTGGCCGCCCAGGGCGACGGTCTTCACCGAACTCTCGTCGCCGGCCGCGACGGCCTTCTCGCCCTTCAGGATCATGCCGTGGAGGACACCGTTCATGGCGATCCACAGCACCACCGACGGCCAACACCCAGCTGTCGCTGACCGAGATGAAGAGTTCGTCGTTGGCGTCCTTGCCCGACATGCCGGCCACACCGAATCCCAGCAGGCCGCCGACGATCAGGGCGGCGCCGTAGATGCGCATTCCCCGCTGCGCGATGCCCGAGAAGATCCGCTGGCGGGCGTCGGGCATGCCACGCGTGTCGTTGTCGATGAACGGATGGACGAACGCCGGAGCGAAGGCCACGAACATCGCGAGGATGTGGAGCAGCAACATGATGTTGTACGGCGTGTCACCGATGTCAGCGAGAAGCATGGGGGCGACTGTAGTCGCGCCGGGGTCGCGGGCTGCCAGACGTGCATCCGCACGCCGGGGCCGGGCCGTAGAGACCGACATGGCGCGCTACACGACTTCCATCCGCTGCGATCTGCCGCCGGCCGAGGCCTTCTCGCTGGTCGCCGATCTCGCCAATCTCGAGCAGTGGGACCCCGGGGTGGTGTCCTCCGTACAGACGATGGGCGTCGGCCCGGGCCCGCTGGCGGAATACGACGTGACCATCTCGACCGGTCAGATGACCTTGCGCTACGTCACCACCGACTTCTCGGGGCCCC
Source organism: Acidimicrobiales bacterium (assembly GCA_040263275.1). GTDB lineage: Bacteria > Actinomycetota > Acidimicrobiia > Acidimicrobiales > Aldehydirespiratoraceae > JAJRXC01. Next base: position 25,019 of record JBDQKM010000012.1, on the reverse strand, counting down.
GCTCCGTGACCTACAAGGCGAACGCGCCCCTGTTCACGTCCGTCGACGTCATCTCGGTCAGGCCCACTGATTCCGGATCGGTCGTCACCTACGACGCGACGCTGCGCCTGCCGCTCTTCCTCCGACTCGGCGATCCGCTGCTGCGCCTCGTCTTCCGTCGAGTGGGCGACGCCGCCGCCGGTGGGCTGCGCACGATGCTCGACGGACAGTTCGTCTCATGAGCCTTGCGGCGCGGATCGCCGATCGCGCCCTCGAACTCCCGATCGCGCCCAGCTTCACTCGGGTCGGCTACCGGGTCCGCCGGGCCCTCTTCGACTGGGACGACCTCGACGAACTCGATGGCTCCGGGAAGACAGTAGTGTTGACCGGCGCGACCTCAGGCCTCGGGCTCGCCGCCGCCCAACGCCTCGCCGATGCCGATGCGACCCTCGTGATCATCGGCCGCAACCCCGACAAGACCGAGCGCGTGCGCCACGATCTCGCCGCCGGCGGAGCCGATGTCTCCGCCGTCATCGCCGACATGGGCGACCTCGATCAGGTACGCCGCGTCGCCGAGGAGATCCTCGCCTCCCACCCGCGGATCGATGTGCTGCTGCACAACGCCGGCGCCCTCAGCGCCGACTACACCGACAACAACGCGGGCATCGAGCTCACCGTCGCGAGCCAGGTGATCGGGCCGTTCCTCATGACGAGCCTGCTCCTCGATGCGCTCGACCCCGACGGCCGGGTGATCACCATGTCGTCCGGTGGCATGTACGCGAGTCCGCTCCACGTCGACGCCCTGCAGATGGATCCCGGCGACTATGGCGGCAGCGAGCAGTACGCGCGGGCCAAGCGAGCGCAGGTGACCCTCAACGAGATGTGGCCGGCGAGGACCCCCGGGCACCGCGTCGACTTCCACGCGGTGCACCCCGGCTGGGCCGACACTCCTGGCGTCGAGGACGCACTCCCCGCCTTCCGCCGGATCGTGGGTCCGGCCCTGCGCACGCCCGACGAGGGCGCCGACACCATGGTCTGGCTCGCCCTCACCGACGACTTCGGCGATGCCGCCAACGGCAGTTTCTGGCTCGACCGGGCCCCTCGTCCCATCCATCGCCTGCCGTCGACGAAGCGATCCGACACGCCCGACCGGCGTGATCACCTGTGGGACGAGGTGTCCCGACTCGCCGGGCTCGAGTGAACCGACGACGAGCCGGGCGCCGGCCCTTGCCGGTGCCCGGCAGAAACTTGGGCCGGGCGCCGAGGTCAGCCGTAGGCTGACCGCATGCCCGAGTATCGCTCCCGCACCACCACCCACGGCCGCAACATGGCCGGAGCCCGCGCCCTGTGGCGCGCCACCGGCATGGGCGACGACGACTTCGACAAGCCGATCATCGCCATCAGCAACTCCTTCACCCAGTTCGTGCCCGGCCACGTCCACCTGAAGGATCTCGGCCAGCTCGTGGCCCGGGAGATCGAGCAGGCCGGTGGCGTGGCGAAGGAGTTCAACACCATCGCCGTCGACGACGGCATCGCGATGGGCCACGGCGGAATGCTCTACAGCCTCCCCAGCCGCGACCTCATCTCCGACTCCGTCGAATACATGGTCAACGCCCACTGCGCCGACGCGCTCGTGTGCATCTCGAACTGCGACAAGATCACGCCGGGCATGCTCAACGCGGCGATGCGGCTCAACATCCCGACGATCTTCGTCAGCGGCGGACCGATGGAAGCCGGGAAGACCAAGCTCGCCGGGGTCAGCGTCAAGCTCGACCTGATCAACCCGATGATCAGCGCCGGCGACAGCTCGGTGAGCGACGAGGACCTCCTCGAGATGGAACGCTCGGCCTGCCCCACCTGCGGCTCCTGCTCGGGCATGTTCACCGCCAACTCGATGAACTGCCTGACCGAGGCACTCGGGCTGTCGCTGCCCGGCAACGGCACCGTCGTCGCGACCCACGCCGACCGCGAGCAACTCTTCCTCGAAGCGGGCCGCCGAATCGTCGATCTCGCCCGCCGCCACTACGAGAAGGACGACGAGTCGGTGCTGCCTCGGTCCATCGCGACGAAGGCCGCCTTCGAAAACGCGATGACCCTCGACATCGCGATGGGCGGCTCGACCAACACCGTGCTGCACATCCTCGCCGCCGCCCACGAAGGCGGCATCGACTTCACGATGGCCGACGTCGACCGGCTCAGCCGCCAGTCGCCCAATATCTGCAAGGTGGCGCCGAGCACCGACGAGTACCACGTCGAGGACGTGCATCGGGCGGGCGGCATCATGGGCATCCTCGGCGAACTCGACCGGGGCAACCTCCTCGACACGAGCCTGCCGACCGTGCACAGCGAGTCACTCGGCGCCGCCCTCGATCAGTGGGACGTCATGCGCGACCCGTCCGACGACGTGGTCGAGTTCTACCGCGCCGGCCCGGCCGGTATCCCCACCCAGGTGGCCTTCAGCCAGGCCGAGCGGTGGCCCGACCTCGACGTCGACCGCGAGCAGGGCTGCATCCGCACCGTCGAGAAGCCCTACAGCGCCGACGGAGGGCTCGCCGTGTTGTTCGGCAACATCGCCGAGAACGGATGCATCGTCAAGACGGCCGGGGTCGACGAATCGATCCACGTGTTCTCGGGGCCGGTCCGGGTCTTCGAGAGCCAGGATGCCGCCTGCGACGCGATTCTCGACGAGGCCGACATCCAGGCGGGCGACGTGGTCGTCGTCCGCTACGAGGGCCCGAAGGGCGGGCCCGGCATGCAGGAGATGCTGTATCCCACCTCCTACATCAAGAGCCGCGGTCTGGGGAAGGAGTGCGCCCTCCTCACCGATGGCCGCTTCTCGGGTGGCACCTCGGGCCTGTCGATCGGCCACGCCTCACCCGAGGCGGCCGAAGGCGGCGCCATCGCGCTGGTGGAAGACGGCGACATCATCGACATCGACATCCCCAACCGCACCATCAACCTGCGCGTCTCCGACGACGAACTCGCGGCCCGGCGGGCCGCGATGGAGGCCAGAGGCGCGGAAGCATGGCAGCCGGTCGGGCGGGATCGTGTGGTGTCGGCCGCGCTCCAGGCCTACGCCGCCATGACCACGTCGGCCGACCGTGGCGCAGTCCGCGACGTGAGCCAGATCAGACGCTGAGATGACCAACGACGACCGATCGGCGCGTGGCCCCGAGGCGGTTCGACGCGCACTGATCGACTCGGCGAAGGCGCTGATGACCATGCGGTCACCCCGTCAGATCAGCGGACGCGAGCTGGCGCAGCACGCCGGGGTCAACTACGGGCTCATCCATCACTACTTCGGCACCAAGGACAACGTGTTCGTCGAAGCCGTAGCGGAGGCCACGGAGGCGATGGGTCGACGCTGGGACACCGGCGGGATGTTGCCGGTCAACACGTCCGACGACGCTGCCAGCTACCGGACCTTCGCCAAGCTCGAGATCGGCGACACCGACAATCCCGTCCAGAACCTCGTCGCCCGCATCGTCGCCGGCCAGGCGAAACTCACCGATCGTGACCCCACCGACCCGACGCTGTTGGCCGAGGTCGCGATCGCCACTGCGCTGCAGTTCGGGTGGGGCGCATTCGAGTCGGAGATCCTCGCCGCGCTCGAGGAGTTCGGGGCCGAGCAGGACGATCTCCGAGCACAGGTCGCCGAACTCTCGATGCGTTTGCGACCAGACTCCTGAGTCCGGACCACACCACCGTCCGAAGCGATCGTTCGGTCATCGCGTTCCTCGCGTTCCTGAGCATGATCCTGGCGTTCGGGATCGATTCGTCGCTGCCCGCGTTCGACGAACTCCGAGACGAGTTCGACCTGCGGCCGGGGTCCGGCGAGGTCTCGCTGATCGTGACCGCCTACTTCCTCGGCATGGCCGCCGGTCAGCTGGTGTGGGGCCTGTCGTCGGATCGCACCGGCCGACGACGGGCGCTGCTCGCCGGGCTGGCGCTCTACGGCGTCGGCGCGGCCGGGGCCGCAGCCGCCGGTTCGATGACCGCGATGCTCATCGCCCGGTTCGTCTGGGGTCTCGGCGCCGCCGCGCCGAGCGTCTTGCGCAACTCGATCGCCCGCGATCTCTACAGCGGCGACCGACTGGCCCGCATCACCTCGCTGACGATGGCCATCTTCCTGATCGGCCCGGCGATCGCCCCGTCGATCGGAGAACTCATCCTCCTCACCGGCAACTGGCGATTGGTCTTCGCCGCCGCCGTGCCCCTGTCCATGGTCGGCATCGCCTGGACGGTCCGCTTCGGCGAGACGATGGACCCCTCGAATGCTCGGCCCCTCGACCTCGCCACGATCCGCCGTGGCGCGGCTGCGTTCTTCGGATCGCGCACCGCATTCGGCTACTCAATGGCCGTCACCCTCGGGTCGGCCGCCTTCTTCGTGTATCTCGGGAGTGGGCAGCCGATCGTCGACTCGGTCTACGGCTACGGCGACTGGTTCGCTCTCGTCTTCATGTTCACGGCCGCCGGGATCGGGCTGACCGTGTGGACCAGCAGCCGCTACATCAGCCGGTTCGGCGCCGACGCGGTCGGGGCCACGGCCAACGCCGTCATGGTGGGCACCGGCGCGATCTTCCTGGCGACGTGCCTGCTCACCGACGGCCGGCCGCCGTTCGCGCTCTGGATCGCCTTCACCACCGTCTTCGGATCGTTCACCACGGTCTCGACCCCGGCGTTCATCGCGCTGGCCATGACTCCGATGGCGAAGATCGCGGGAACAGCGTCGGCGCTCAACGGTGTGCTCACCATCGGTGTCGCGTCGCTGCTGGCGGTGGTCTTCGACCGCATGATCGACGACACGGTCACGCCGATGGCCGCGGGCTTCCTGGTCTACGCATCACTCGCCTTCGTCGCGGCCCGCTGGGCCCGCGGCGGTTCGCGCGAGATCGTCGAGCCCGACACCGCCTGATTCCCCGGCCACGGTCGCCTACGGTGCCGGACGTGAGCGATGAATTCTGGGACTGCGCGGCGCCCCTCCTCGCCGAGGGCGCGATCGAAGAGGGCACGATCATGGGTGGCCCGTGTGTGCGGGCGGCCGGCGAGTTCGTGGGCATGCCACACCACAAGGGCCCGGGCATCGTCGTGAAGCTGCCACGCGAGCGGGTCGACGAGCTCGTCGAGTCGGGCAAGGGCGCGCCCTTCGCGCCGGCCGGCAAGGTCTTCCGGGAATGGGTCCTGGTCGAAGCCTTCGACGAGGCGCAATGGACCGACCTCCTGCGCGAGTCGGTCTCGTTCGTCGCCCCGTGACGTGATCTGGCCGCTCGCCGTCGCGCCCGTGGCGTTCGTCGCGGCATGGTTGTTCGACCGCCGCCGACGGGTCTACGCCGACCTCGGCACCACGCCGGCGGCGGCGGTGTACGCGGGACGCAACGAGGTCAAGGGTCGGGCCTGGCACGAGGCCCCGCTCCGGTCCCACCTGACGAACACCCCATCGGTGTGGTGGGCCTATCGGCTCGAAGAGGAACGCCGCCACACGAGGACGGTCACCGAAACCGACAGCAAGGGACGAACGACCACACGGACCGAGACCTACACCCAGTGGCACGAGATCGACACCGCGTCGGGCGCCCATGAGCGCGTGCAGGTCGTGGACGACAGCGGCGCGGTCGAGGTCGTGCTCGCGAAGGCCTCGATCACCCCACGCACCCTGGTGAGCGAAGTCTTCCGCGACGCCGAGGAGAAGGGCTTCCTGGCCCGCCTCGTGAGCCTCGACGACCGAACCGGCCGCTACCGCCGAACCGAGACGGCGATCGCAGTGGGCGACGCCCTCTTCATCGTGGGCGACGCGTCGTTCCCCGGCGACGCGTCGGTCCCGCGGATCGACCATGGGCGGCCCTTCGTCGTCTCGACCCGCCCGGAGGAGTCCCATCGCCGACGAGCCGGCGTCGCCGTACCGATCCTGCTCGTGATCGGGGTGGCGTTCGCGCTGTGGGGGGGCGACGGTGTCGACTCACCGCTCGCGCTGCCGATCACGATCGTCGGGTTGGCCCTCCTGCTCCTCTCGGCCGTGTCGCTCATCGTCTACAACCAACTCCAGGCGTACGTGCAGAGCGCCGCCCGGGCCTGGAGCCTCGTGGACGTGCAGTTGGCCAGGCGCCGCGATCTGATCCCCGCGCTCGAGTCGGTCACCAAGGCCGCGATCGCCCATGAGCGACTGACCCAGGAGACGGTTGCGGTCGCACGGTCGAGCGTGGTCGGCGATATCCCGGATGCGGCAACGATCGCCGCGGCCGATGCCGCCGTGCGGACCCAGACCGAGCAGCTCGTCCAGCTGGTCGCGGTGATCGAGGCACACCCGGAACTCCGGACCGACACGACGACGCTCCGTCTCCAGCACGAGCTCGCCGACACCGAGAACCGCATCGCCGGGACACGGACGTTCTACAACGAGACGGTCACGCTGCTGCGCGACAAGAGGCGCACCTTTCCGGGCGTGCTCATCGCCCGGTTCGCCGATCCTCGCCGGTTCGCCCTGTTCGATGCCGACGGGTTCGAGCGGACCGTGCCGTCCATCGCCTACGACTTCGGTGATGTCGATCCCGCAGGGTGACCGGTGAGCAACGCCGCAGCCGCGCCGCCGATCAGGTCTCGGTTCCGAGCCAGTCGATCAGCGCCTGCACGCTCGCGCCTGGCCGTCCGGATGGCCAGGTGACGTAGTAGCCACGCGACGAGCGCGCCTCGGGGCCGACGATCTCGAGCGCACCGCCGTCGACGTACTCGTCGATCAGCGGCCGCCACCCGAGGGCGACGCCATGACCGAGCAGCGCCCGCTGCAGCACCATCGGGTAGTTGTGGAACAGGACCCGGCCCGGTGAACGCCGAAGAGTGATGCCGAAGTTGGCGAGCCATCCCGACCAGGTCATCCACGGTCGATCACCGTCGTCCATGTGGACGAACGGTGCCTCGTACACGTCGGCTGCGGAGCTCGCAGCCGTGAGACCGAACTCCGCCGCCACCGCCGGCGCCGCGACGGGGACGACGACCTCGGGGAAAAGGAGGCGGCTGTCGAGCCCGGGGAAGTCGCCGGTACCGACGCGAATCGCCGCATCGAAGGCGCCGTCAGCCAGTTCCTGGTCACGGTCGAAGAGCCACAATCGGAGATCGAGATCGCCGAGCACGTCGTTGAGCTGTTCGAGACGCGGCATGAGCATCAGCTGTGCGATGCCCGGATGGGACGCGAGCACGAAGGTCCCCACGTGCTCGGCGAGCTCCTCGAGGCCGGCCTCGATCTCCTCGAACCCGGCGACCACGTGATCCCGGAGCCGTGTGCCCGCCTCCGTGAGTTCGCTGCGGTTCGATGTCCGGGTGAAGAGATCGACGCCGACGGCGCGCTCCAGCGCACGGATCTGACGGGTGACCGCGGGCTGGGTCATGCCCAGTTCGGCCCCGGCGCGGGTGAAACTCCCGAGTCGCCCCGCCGCCTCGAACACCGCCAGGCGTTGCAGGCGGTCGACCCGCGCCACGACAGGTCTCACCGCAGGCTCCTGAGCATGACTTCACGTTATGCCATGGCTGACGAACAAGCAGGTGTTCAGCCCGCCCACAGCCCGTCAGTATGAGACCCGTGACTCTCGCGACCGAGTCCTCGACAACCGAGGTGTCGACAACCAGGAACACCGTGACGGCCCATTGCTCGGAGAACCGGGTGATCCTCACGAACGGCGGCCACAGCGTCGTGCTGCACCCCAACTGGTTGCGCGACCGCTCGATCGAACCCGGCCAGATCGAGCCGACCAACCGCCAACGGCTGTTCACGCCTCTCGACCTTCCGGCCGGCATCGGTGTCCGGACCTGCGATGTCGCCGGGGGCATGCTTCGGGTCACGTTCACCGACGGCCACCAAGCCGACATCGCGATCGAAGCGATCGAGCGGGCCGTCGGATGGCGCGACGACCCTGAGGAACCGCCCGCTCCCCAACCGTGGATCGGGCCGCTCGACGAGTTCCCCTACGTCGATTGGAACGAGATCGGGTTCGACCCGGACGATGCGGACCTCGGGGCGCTCATCGGAAGCCTCGCCGACTTCTTCCGGCTCGGATTCGTCGTCTTTCGCAACACCCCGATCGAGACCGGCGTCGTCGCTCGGGTCGCGGCCCGGCTCGGCTACATCGTCGGCCAGAACTTCGGCTGGGTGTTCGACGTGGAGTCCAAGGCGTCGCCCACCGATCTGGCGTACACCTCCTACGGATTGCGCGCCCACAGCGACGAGCCCTACCGACGACCCGCCCCTGGGATCCAGCTGCTGCACTGCATCGCCAACGAAGCCATCGGCGGCGACTCGACGATGGTCGACGGGATGGCCGCCGCCACCACGCTCCGGGCCGAACACCCCGAGTGGCACGCGGCGCTGTGCGACACCGAGGTCGAGTGGCGCTACGACATGGGCACCGACACCGTCGTCAACCGGGGTCATGTGCTCGAGTACGACCGTTCCGGCCGCTACCGGCAGATCCGGCTCAACACGAAGCTCGACGAGCCGGTCGTGCGGCCCGGCGTCGACCTCGATGCGTACTACGCGGGTCGACGATGGCTCACCGAGTGGACGAACGACCCGGCTCATCAGGTGACGTTCCGGCTCGAACCCGGCGACGTCATGTTCATGGACAACCATCGGGCACTGCACGGCCGAACGGCATTCGATCCATCGAGCGGCCGGCGGCACCTGCAGGGCTGCTACATCGAACACGACGGACCCGACACCACCTACCGGCTCGCCGTCCGGCGGCTTCGGCAGGCGGGCTCGCCCCGTTAGCATCGCTCGATGCGCCTGACGACAATCCGCCACGAGGGATCGACCCGAGCCGCCCGCGTGGACGGGGACGATCTCGTCCTGCTCGACGCCGGTGACGTCGGTGCGCTCCTCGCCGACGGCGACCCGCGCGCCGATGGCCCCACCGTGCCGGCCAGCGACCTCGATTTCGCTCCGCTGATCACCCACCCGGGAAAGATCGTCTGCGTGGGCGTCAACTATCGCGACCACATCGAGGAGATGGGCCGCGAGGTGCCACCGGCCCCCACCTACTTCGCGAAGTTCCGCGAGGCACTCATCGGCGCCAACGACGACATCGCGCTCCCCGCTCCGTCGGTGTCCACGAGCATCGACTGGGAGGCCGAACTCGCGATCGTCATCGGGGCCCGGCTCCGTCACGGAAACGCCTCCGAGGCGATGACGGCGATCGCGGGATTCACGGTGCTCAACGACGTCTCCGTGCGCGACTACCAGCGGCGCACGACACAGTTCCTCGCCGGCAAGACGTTCGAGGGTATGACCCCACTCGGTCCCCATCTGGTCACCACCGACGAAGTGGGCGACGGCTCCGGCCTCGCCATCAGCGCCACGGTCGACGGTGTCGTCAAGCAGTCGAGCAACACGAGCGAACTGGTCTTCAACGCCGTCGACATCGTGCAGGATCTCAGCACGATCATCACCCTCGAGCCGGGTGACGTCATCGCCACCGGTACCCCGGGAGGGGTGGGCGCAGCCCGCACGCCTCCCGAGTGGCTCACCGACGGCGCGGTGCTCCGCACCGAGATCAGCGAGCTCGGTGCGTGTGTCAACACCTGCCGGCTGCCGTGATCGCCCACCCCGGTGGGCGTCAGGTGGAAGGATGAGCTGATGGGCTTCTTCCGCCGCAAGAAACGATCGCCGGCCGACGGCCCAACAGCGACCGGACCTACGGTCGATGCGGTGCCGAACGAGTCACCCGTCGACGCGTTCGAGTCGTTGATCGACCGTGAATGGGATCGGTTGGGATCGACCGGCACCTGGTGGACGAGCGGCGAGCGGATCTCGATCGCGGCCGACGCTCGTCGTGCCGCTGCGGGCGAGGAACTCTCGGGCGACCTGCCGGCGCCGGTGGAGGAAGCGACACGCCGGCTCTCCGTCGAACCGGCAACCATCCGCGGCACCGACGTGGCTCGGTGGGAGATGGAGGGCCTCGATTCCTTCGCCTACATCGAGCTCGTGGGAATCGTCAGCCGCCTCATGGCCCTCGACACGGCGTCCTTCGGCCTCGACCTCAAGCCGCGGCACCTGCCCGAACCACGGGATGGCGAGCCCACTCGCGTGCGGGCGGAGGGTGCAGCCATCACGACGGGCTGGGCCCCCACGGTCGGGCCGGCCGGCGCTCCGTCGTCGCTGAGCGCCGTACCCGCCGAGGCAGAGGCGATGTCCGACGCCCATGGTGTCCTCTATCTCTCCACCGACGACATGTTCGAGATGCAGATCACACGCGAGGGCCTCACCCGGCCCCAGATGGAGCTGGCTGCGGCCCGCACTTCCGTGCTCAACGACTGCTTCTATTGACTGCTTGCCCATGCCTCGATGCTCCGGGCGAGCATCAACACCTACGACCGTGAGCTGACCCCGAAGCCGATCGTGGCCGGCCTCGGCGACACGGGCGTCGACCACGGCGCCGAGATCATGGCGTTCGTCGACAGCGTCGTGCTCCGCGACGAGTACGAATTCGACCTCGCCCGGGCTGCGCTCGAGGCGTGCATCGGCGCCGCCGCCACCGATCGGGTCGCCATGGTGGCCGGCAACTTCTCGATGATGAATCGGGCGCTCGACGCCGTCGGCGCGCCGGTCCTCCGAGGCCTCGACGATCTCGCAGCCGAGATGGGGCTCACGATCCCCGCCCACCTGGCCGCCCGCTGACCCTCGCTCAGAGCACCTCAGCGAGCGTGCGGAGGAAGCGATCGTTCTCCTCCGCAGTCCCGATCGTCACCCGGATCCCCTCACCCGGGAACGGACGGACCACCACCCCACGTTGTTCAAGCGCGAGAGAGATCTCGTCGGTCCGCTCGCCGAGCGGCAGCCACACGAAGTTCGCATTGGGTCGGGGGAAGTCGTGTCCTGCCTCGTCGAGGGCGGCGACAACCCGGTCGCGCTCCGCCTCGAGCGTCGCCACCCGCTCGAGGATCTCGTCCGCGGCGCCGACCGCAGCGACGGCTGCGGCCTGGGCGATCGCGTTGACCGCGAACGGCACGAGGGTCTTGTCGACCGATGCGACCACCTCGGGGTGCGCGATCATGTAGCCGACCCGAAGCCCCGCGAGGCCGTGCGCCTTCGAGAAGGTCCTCAATACGGCGCAATGGTCATGACGGGGAAGGACGTCGGCCACGGGGTCACCCAGCTCGGGGTCGTTGAACTCCCGGTACGCCTCGTCGATCACGACGAGCGTGCCCGGGTCGACCTTCGAGAGGAACCGGTCGAGCGCTTCAGCGCTGACCGCCGTGCCGGTCGGGTTGTTCGGGGAGGCGAGGAAGACGAGCTTCGTGCGGGGGGTCACCGCGGCAGCCACCGCATCGAGATCGAACGCATGATCCACGAGCGGCACTGTGACCGGAACACCGCCGGCCAACTGGGTGAAGACGGGGTACACCTCGAACGATCGCCAGGGATAGACGACCTCGTCGCCCGGGTCGAGATAGGTGAGACAGAGCTGCTGGAGCAGACCGGCCGACCCACACCCCACGGCGACCGCCGCCTCGTCGATCCCCAGCGACGCGGCGAGCGCAGCACGAACCGCGCCGGCACGGTGGTCGGCGTAGCGGTTCACGCCGGTCGCCGCTTCGGCGATCGCGGCGGCGACCGAGGGCACCGGTGGCCACGGTGTCTCGTTGGATGCCAGCTTGATGGCATCGGAGATCCCGTGTTCGGCTTCCGCCTGAGCTGCGGCCTTCCCCGGCCGGTAGGCGGGCAGCGCCGCAACCGCAGCGCGTGGACGTCCAGTCATGGCGCGCCCCAGTCGATCGGGACCGGCGCCGGATCGACGGGGACCGCCGAACCCCCGCGTAGGACCGGCACCCAGTCCTGGTTGAAGGTGAGTTCGTGGGACACCGTCGTCCCGGCGGGTGAGTAGTGGTAGACCATCGCCGCTCGCATGCCATCGCTGATGTTGTCGGTCGACCGGTGCCGCAGATGGCTGTCGAACACGAGCAGGTCACCGGCATCCATGAGCATCTGCTGTTCGCCGCTGGTGTCGGCGCCCTGGATCTCGACGTAGCCGAGGTTGGCGCCGGGTCGGGGATCGCTCACGACGTCTTCGTGGACCTGCTCCCGGTGCGACCCCGGCACCACCCAGAGGGGGCCGTTGTCGGCGGTCGCGTCGGTGCAGGCGAGCCACACACCGACCTGCGTCGGGGGATCCATCCGGAAGTACCACTCGTCCTGGTGCCAGGGCTGCCCCAGCGCGCCGGGTTGCTTGAAGATGAACTGGGAGAGGAAGCAGTCGATGTCGGGACCGATCACCTCGGCCAGGACCGCGAGCAGGTGGGGGTCGGTGGCGAAGTCGCGGAAGACGTCCTCGCCCCGCATCACCCGGAAGATCTTGGAGAGCCGACCTTCGGGCTTCGGGGCATCGGCCAGGACCGTCTCGGGGCTCACGAGGAGGTCGGGACGCTCCTCGCCGGCGTCGATCCGGCGGGCGAGATCCACGATGCGGTCGATCATCGCCGTGAGCAGTTCGCGCCGGGCGAAGCCCGGGAGGACGAAGTACCCGTGCTCGTCCCAGCTGCGCCGCTGTTCGTCCGTGAGAGCCGTCAAAGGGTGACGACCTCGCTGCTCGGCTGCTCGGGATCCTCCTCGGGAAGGAGGAATCGCCAGAACACGGTGCCGCGGGCGTGGGAGTCGGTGTCGAGCCAGTTCGGATGGCCGGGATCCTTGGCGCTGACCCAGATCTCGAATGATCCGTCGTCCTCGTACTGGATCTGCGCACCGTTGAGCGAGGAACGCCGGCCGCGGTAGTCGAGCGTCTGCATGTGGGCGTTCCAGAGCATCACGTTGGCGAACGGGCCGGGCGGCACGGTGCCTCGCATCACCAGTGCCTCGTCGGGTCCGAGGTCCCAGCGACACATCGCGTAGTGGATGTCGGCGGCACCGGGCACCGGGAGGCCCGAGTCGCGGAAGCTGTAGGGCTTCGGGAGCACGTTGGGCTCGGTCGACGCGAACGGCACGCCGATCCCGCTGCCGCCGAAGTGTCCCTGACCGGTCGTCACCTGGCGGAGGAAGGCGATCCCCTCGGCCATGCGCCCGGCCATGAACTCGTCGTCGAGCGCCGGTGGCGGGGTGTCGACGTCGAGGCACTCGACGTCGATGTCGACATGGACGGCGCTGTCGTTCTGGGCCGAGACCTCGAGCTGGAAGTAGCTGCGGACGATGATCGCGATGGTGTCGGGTTCGAGCCGGATCCAGTCACCGCCCTCGGCATCGGCCTCGTCGGCGCTGATCGTCAGCGAGTAGCGCCCATCGGCATCGACGGTCAGATCGCGGTCGTTCACGTCGCCTCGCAACGGGCCGGCCATACCGCCGTCGTCGGCCGCGCCGTGGAGGGTGAACGACGTGTAGCACTCGCGGTCGATACACCCGGTGACGCGGTACTTGCGAGCACCGTCGATGCGGGCGTAGTGGTAGATGGCGTCGGGATTGTCGCCCTGGAGCTTGCGACCCGGATCGACGATCGAGACGAACCGAGGGTGCTCCGACCGCGCCTCCCAGTAGAGCTCCGACATCGCCGAGAGCATCTGACCGACATAGCGGAACGCCTCGACCTGCTCGATTGGCTGGGTCCAACGATCGGCATCGAGCACATAGCCATCGCGGATCTCGGTCAGGGCCGCGATGAGGTCGTCGAGCGCCGCCGCGGCGAGTGGAGTGGGGTTGTCCGACATGGGGCGAATACTGTCACGCGGTGAACGGAAACTCCGAAGAGACCGACGATGCCCTGATCGCGCGCTTCGCCGGCAACGGCATCACCCGCGACAACGCCGACCACTTCCGCGGCCGTCTCGACCGCCGGCTGCTGATGGCCCGCTGCGCCGACTGTGGCCGTTGGCAGCACCCGCCGCGCCCGATGTGCCCGGCGTGCTGGTCGTGGAACATGGCCATGGACGAGGTGAGCGGCCGCGGCACGATCCATCTGCTCATGGTGCTCCATCAAGGGCCGCCGGCCCCCGGCGTCGACTATGGCGCCGGACATCCGGTGGTCACCGTCGAGTTGGTGGAGCAGCCGGCGCTGCGGTTCACCTCGACGGTCAGCGATGACTTCCCGGCCGACGACCTCGCCATCGGCACCGCCGTCGAGGTCGAATGGGCCGAACGGGACGGCACGCCGATGCCGGTCTTCCGGAAGGCGGCATCGTGACGAATCGCAACCCCATGAAGGACCAGGTCGCGATCGTGGGGCTCGGGTCCACGGGCTTCAGTCGGGAAGGCGGCGCATCCTCGCTGGCGATGGCGCTCGCCGCGGCGACCGAGGCGATCACCGATGCGGGCCTCACGGCGGCCGACATCGACGGCATCGTCGCGACCAACGAACCCGGCGCCACCGGCCCCGAGAAGATCGCCGCCGGTCTGGGCATCGCCGAGGCCACGCACCACACGAAGCCCACACCTGTTGCCATGTTCTCGCTGCTCGACGCGGCGCGGGCGGTTTTCACCGGGGCCGCCGACCACGTGCTGGTCGTGACACCGGTCGTGATGGGGCCTTGGAACTCGCGCCGAGCGGCGGCCGACCCGTGGCGGCGAGGAGCCCGATCCGGCATCCTGCCCGTGCCCGAGGACGCGACGATGGCCGCGGCCTATGCCGCCTGGGCGAGCCGATACATCCACGAGTACGGGGCGACCAAGGATCCGTTCGCCCGGGTCGCGATCAATTCGAGGACCAACGCCGCCGCCAATCCCCTGGCCGCGGTCGACACTCCCCTGTCGTTCGGCGCCTACGAGGCGGCCCGGATGATCCGCGAACCGCTCAACATCTACGACATGGATCTGCCGGTCGACGGTGCCGACGCTTTCGTGCTCACCAGCGCCGAGCGGGCCCGCTCGCTTCCCCACACCCCGGTGCTGATCCACGCCGCGACCTCGGGCATCGTCGGCAAGAACGACGAAGACCAACTCGACGGCCTCCACCGCACCGGCCAGCACGTCGTCGTCGACCAGCTTCGACGCACCAGCGACATCTGGATCGACGACATCGACCTCTTCTACCCCTACGAGGGGTTCACGATCATCACGCTGACCTGGTTCGAGAACTGCGGCTTCTGCCCCCCGGGAGAGGCGGAGCGCTTCCTGCGTGAGCACTGGAACGACGATGCCCAGCGAATCGAGATCCACGGCCGCATCCCGGTCAACACCCACGGCGGGTCGCTCTCCGAGGGGGCGACCCGGGGCACCGGCCACCTGCGCGAAGCCGTCCATCAGCTCCGGGGCACCGCCGGCCCTCGTCAGGTCGACTACGCCCGCGCCGCACTCGTGACGCCGGGGGGATTCTTCTTCAACCCGCAGGGCGCCGTGCTCAGAACCGCGCCCTGAGTGCACCCCCGCCCTCGAGGGCTGACGAGCCGGTTGGTGCAAGACTGCGGTCCATGACCACCGAAGGCACGGTCGATGCCGACGACCTCATCCTCATCAGCGTCGACGACCACATCTGCGAACCGGCCGAGATGTTCTCCGCCCACGTCCCTGCGGCGTACCGGGATCGGGCGCCACGGGTCGACACCGACCCGAACGGCTACCAGCAGTGGTGGTACGGCGAGGCGATGGGCCGCAACCTCGGACTCAACGCCGTCGCCGGCAAGCCACCCGAGATGTTCAACGTCAACCCGAGCACCTACGCGGAGATGCGACCCGGCTGCTACGACGTCGACGAGCGGGTGCGCGACATGTCGGCCGGTGGTCAGCTCGCCGGGCTCAACTTCCCGAACTGGCCCGGGTTCGCCGGACAGGTCCTCTCCGAGGGGCCCGACCGCGACGTCAACCTGGTGATGATCCGGGCGTACAACGACTGGCATGTCGACGAATGGTGCGCCGCGCACCCCGACCGCTTCATCCCGTGCGGGGTCATCCCGCTGTGGGATGCGGACCTCGCCGCGACCGAGGTGCGTCGCCTGGCCGCGAAGGGGGTGCGGGCCATCACCTTCTCCGAGAACCCCGCCGCGCTCGGTGTGCCGTCCATCCACTCCGGCTTCTGGGATCCCCTCTTCGGGGCGTGCAGCGACGAGGGCGTGGTGCTCTGTTGCCACATCGGTTCGTCGTCGAAGGGCATGAACACCTCGATCGACGCGCCCCAGTCGGTGCCGATGACCCTCTCCCCCGTCAGCACGATGTACACCCTGACGGACCTCCTGTGGTCCGACCTCTGGCACCGGTTCCCCGCGCTCAAGTTCGCGTTGAGCGAGGGCGACATCGGCTGGATCCCCTACATGCTGCAGCGGGCCGACCACGTCCAACGGCGCCACCACGGGTGGACCGGACACACCTTCCCGGACGGGATGGCGAGTGCGAGCGACGTCTTCCGGGCCCACATGCTGTGCTGCTTCATCGAAGACCCGGTGGGGGTCGGCCTCCTCGACCACTTCGATCTCGACAACGTGATGTGGGAATCCGATTTCCCCCACAGCGACAGCTCGTGGCCGGAGGCTCCGGAGAGCCTGGCCGCCCAGTTCGCCGGAGTCGATCCCGACATCGTCGAACGCATCACCCATCGCAACGCCATGGCCCACTTCGACTTCGATCCGTTCGCGATCCGGCCGCGCGAGCGCTGCACTGCGGCGGCGCTGCGGGCCGAAGCCGGCGATGTCGACACCGTCACCCGGGTCGGCCGAGCACCCGACGAGACCGACCGGGAGTTCTTCCGAGAGCTGTCGACCCGTGCGCTCCGGGGCCGCAAGAAGTAGCACTCGTGATCGACCCGCTGACCGCATTCCGCCGGGCACGGCTCGAGTTCGAGCGGCGGCTCGACGGACTCACACCGGCTCAGCACGATCGACCGACGCCCTGCGCTGACTGGGCCGTGGGCACGCTCGTTCGTCACGTGATCGACGGCGACACGTTCGCGACCCTCATCCTCGGCGGCGCAACGCTCGACGCCGCCATCACCACGCTGATGGGGATGGACGACAGCCGCGAGTTCGCACGCGAGGCCGACGAACTCGACGCCGCCTTCGCGGCAGCCGACCCGGCGCTGATCGTCGACCATCCGGTGGGCCCCACGACGGCCGCGGACTTCCTCGCGTTCCGGACAGCCGACTACGCCGGCCATGCGTGGGACCTGGCTCGGGCGACCGGCCAGGACGAGACACTCGATCCTGAACTGGTCGCCGTCCTCTGGGCCCAGTCCGAGGATCGCCTGGCCGACTTCTCGACGTCGCCGCACTTCGGCGGCGGCCCGACGCTCGTCGGAGACCCGGTCGCCGACGACCTCCAACGGCGGTGGCTCGACCGGCTCGGACGCGACGCGTCCCACTGAGCGGCACCGGTTTCGTCGGCGCGGCCCCATCTGCGCTACAAACCTGCGGATGCGTCGACTCCTGTCTCTCATCGCTCTCTTCCTCTCGTTCACCCTCGTGGCCGTCGCGTGCGGCGATGACGACGGCGACTCGTCCACCGACGACACCACGACCACCACCACGGAAGCGGGCGACGATCCCGAACCGGATGCCGACCCGGACGGTGACGGCGAAGACACCGACGACACCACGACCACGGCTGCGCCCGACGTCGAGCTCACGGCATCGGCCCCCGGGATCACCGAGGACACCATCCGTCTCGGCGTGGCCATCGCCGACGTGAGCGCCTTCTCCAACAGCGGTGACCAGGTCGCCCGCTATCAGGTCGTGGCCGACGCGATCAATGCCAACGGCGGCGTGATCGGCCGCCAGATCGAGATCGTGGTCGCCGAATGGGACCTGCTCGACTCGGCCGGCTACGACGCCGCATGCGTGAAGCTCACCGAAGACGAGGAGTTGTTCGCCATCCTGACGAGGACGCCCGCGAACTTCGGCGACATGACCTGCTTCACCGACTTCGGCGACACCATCACGATCAACGGCCTCGACCTCGACTCCCAGGAGGCCGAGCGCTCCGACGGCAAGCTGTTCAGCGTCCTGTCCGACACCGGCTCAGCCCTGCTCGGCGGCATCGAACTGCTCGCCGATGAACTGGCCGACGCCAAGGTCGCCATCACCGCCGCCGACGACCGCGGCGGGCAGGCCCGGGCCGACGAACTCGCCGACCTGCTCGGTGACCTCGGCATCGAGGTGGTCGCCGTCACCAAGAGCACGGTGGCCTACAGCTCCGACCCCACCGCTTCGCTGGCCGAGCAGGACCGCTTCGCCGAGATCTGGAACAGCGACGGTGCGACGCACGTCATCGGGGTCGGCAACGGCGTGGTCGGCGCCGCCTACGCGATCGACGCCCAGGAGCTGGAGGACGACATGGTCCTCATCACGCCGAACCTGAACCCCCGCACCCTCAACAGCCTCAACGCCGACCTCTCGGTTCTCCAGATGATCGGCGTCGCGACCCCGGCACCGGGATCGATCGCCGAAGAGGGACTCAACGGCATGCCCGAGTGCATCGAGCGGGTCGAGAGCGAACTGGGTGAGACCGTCATCTTCTTCCCCGAGGAGGAAGAGCTCAACGCCCTGCCGTCGGCCTTCCAGGCCTGTGCCTCGTTCGACTTCATCACCGCGGCGCTCGAAGCAATCGGTCCCAACCCCACCGTCGACGACTTCCTCGCCCTGACCGGCGGCGGCTTCAGCTTCGACATGACCAGTGCCGGCGCCGCATCGACCGGGGCCGACAAGTACTACCTGAACGACGATCCCGGAACGGTCTACGACTGGGACGGCACCGCGTTCAACCCTCGCGGTTGAGCGGGGTGGGTCAGCCGGCCGAGGCGATCCACGCCAGCGCGTCGGCGTAGCCCCACGTCACCGCGAGGTCGGGGTACTGCTCCGGAAGTCCCTCAGGCGGGTGGATGAAGCTCGCCGAGTCGGCCGCCAGCAACATGCCGAGATCGTTGTGGGAGTCGCCCATCGCGGTCACGTGGTAGTTGAGCGACTGGTAGCACTCGACGGCCCGACGTTTCGGGTCGGCGACCCGCGGCGTGAACGACACGATCCGATCGTCGGTCACGACGAGTCGGTGA
This sequence comes from Acidimicrobiales bacterium, assembly GCA_040263275.1. GTDB lineage: Bacteria > Actinomycetota > Acidimicrobiia > Acidimicrobiales > Aldehydirespiratoraceae > JAJRXC01. The sequence goes on along the minus strand of JBDQKM010000012.1, from coordinate 6,102 downwards.
CAGAGCAGGTGCGGTCGCCCGAGCTGCTCCATGAACGGCTCGGCGAACTGCTCGAACGTGTCGGAGAGCAAGACCAGCTGGTGTTGCTCTCGCAGTTCGTCGAGGAAGTCCCTGGCGCCCTCGAGCACACCCAGGCCGGCGATCACCTCCTGGATGAGCGAGAGCGGGATCCCGTGCTCGTCGAGAATCCCGATCCGATAGTCCATGAGCGCCTGATAGTTCGGCTCGTCCCGCGTGGTCCGACGCAGCTCGTCGACGCCGGTGCGCTCGGCCACCGCGATCCAGATCTCGGGGGTGACCACACCCTCCATGTCGAGCGTGATGACCCGCTGTCGGGCGCTCACGAGACCAGACCGGCGGCGAGATCCTCGGCGAGTTCGGCGCCGTCCCCGAAGGCCAGGTCGTGGACCCATGCCCGCTTGAGGAACAGGTGGGCGTCGACCTCCCAGGTGTAGCCCATGCCTCCATGGACCTGGACACAGTCCTTGCCGCAGGCCGCGGCCGCCGACGAGGCCAGCACCTTCGCCACCGACACGGCCCGTTCGGGCGAATCGACGCCGCGACCGTCGAGCGTGGCGCCGGCGGCGTAGACCGCTGCTCGGAGCACCTCGACGCGGGTGATCATGTCGGCGCAGCGGTGCTTGACCGCCTGGAACGCACCGATCGGCCGACCGAACTGTTCGCGTTCCTTGGCATACCCCACCGCGAGTTCGGTGGCGCCGACTGCGATACCGAGCTGCAACGCCGCGGTGAGCATCGCCCCGCGCTGATGCCAGTCGTCGGCGGCGGCGGTGTCGCCGATCCGGTCGCCCTGCGGGAGCGCGTCGACCCGGCGAACGGGAGTCAACGGGTCGAGCGGCTGGTGCGCGTCGGCGCCGCCGAGCGCACTCGTCGGCACCGACCAGAGCCCTTCGTCGTCGCTGATCACCACGACGTCGGCCCAGGCCGCGTGCTCGACCATCGCCGCTCCAGCGGAACGCGGCACGGTGGTGACCACCGTGGAACCGTCGGCGGCCCCCTCGATCAGCCCTGCGGCCAGCGTGGTGGCCACGAGCGGGCCGGGCACCAGCGCACGGCCGAGCTGTTCGAACACGACCGCGGCTTCCGCCCAACCCAGGCCGACACCGCCGTCGTCCTCGGCGAGGCAGAGGGAGAACACGCCCGTCTCGGCGAGTTCCCCCCACCGAGCGCGATCGAGACCGTCGGCCTCCATCGCCCGAACCGATTCGATGTCGAAGCGGCCCTCGCACAGGGCGGCGACTCCCTCAGCCAAGGCGACCTGATCGTCGGAGAGTTCGAAGTCCATGTCAGCGATCTCCTCTCGGCAGGCCGAGCAGCCGTTCGCCGACGATGTTGCGTTGGATCTCCGACGTGCCCGCCGCGATCGTCAGCGTGAGGGTGTAGAGGCGTTCCCCGACGTGATCGAGGTCGCTGAGGTCGAGCGTGTCGCCGATGGCGAGCCCGGCGCGACCCAGGATCTGTTCGGCCAGATCGGCCATGCGCTTGCGCACGTCGGCGTAGGCGAGCTTGAACACCGAGCCGCCGGGTCCGACCATGCCGGTGCGCTGAGCCTGACTCACGTTTCGCTTGGTGAGCGACCAGAGCGCGTCGAGCTCGGCATCGAGTCGACCGAGTTCACGGCGGATGCCGGCGTCGTCCCACGCCGTGCCCGAGCGCCGCGTGACCTTGGCCGCGACCGCGGCCAGATCGGCCAGCAGCCGCTGCGAGGAGATGACCTCGCTGATGAACGCCGTGCCCCGCTCGAAGGCGAACGTCACGTTGGTGACCCGCCAACCGTCGTTCTCGTCGCCGACGCGATTGATCTTGGGGATCCGCACCTCGTCGAGGAACATCTCGGCGAACTCGCCGGAACCGAGCGCGGTGTCGATCGGCCGGATCTCGATACCGGGGGCGTCCATCGGCATGATCACCCAGGTGATGCCCTTGTGCTTCGGCGCCTCGGCGTCGGTGCGCACGAGGAGTTCGCAATAGTCGGCGACCTGTGCGAACGACGTCCAGATCTTCTGACCGGTGACGACATAGTCGTCACCGTCGTCGATCGCCCGCGTCGAGAGCGAGGCGAGATCGGACCCCGAACCGGGTTCCGAGAAGCCCTGGCACCAGACGTGCTCGCCCTTGAGGATCGGTGCGAGGTGGGTGCTGCGCTGGGCGTCGGTGGCTTCGGCGATCAGCGTCGGCCCCGCGTGGAGCTGGCCGACGAAGTTCACGCCGACATAGGGCGCGCCGGCCCGCTCGGTCTCCTCGAGGAAGATCAGGTGTTCGGTCGGGGTGCTGCCCCGTCCGCCGAACTCGGCCGGCCAGTGGATACCGGCGTAGCCCGCCTCGTACAGCATGCGCTGCCAGTCGGTGTCGTAGGCGCGCCGCGCGACGAGGTCGGTGTGGTCCTCGGGCAGTGGCGGAACGTCGGGGAGGACGGCGGAGAGCCACGTCCGCAGTTCGTCGCGGAAGTGTTCCTCCTCGTCGGTGTAGCGCAAGTCCATCGGGCGCCGATCGTAGGCGCGCCCGCAGCGCCACACTCAGCCGGGCACTTCGACCGCGACCCTCGCCCGGACTAGCTTCGCCGCCATGTCCGAACCGACTTCCGACAAACCCGACGCCCCCGAGGTCCCCACCCGTTCGAGCCGTGATCGAGCCGAGCTGCGAACCCGCATGACCACCTGGCTCGGCTCCCGGCTGGGCCCCGATTCCGACGTCGAACTCAGCGACGTGACCAGCCCCGGCGGCAGTGGAATGTCGAGCGAGACTCTGCTCTTCGATGCCACCTGGACCGAGGACGGCGCACGACGCACGCACGCACTCGTGGCCCGGGTCGAGCCCGACGATGCCGACGTGCCGATCTTCCCGACGTATGACCTCCAGCTCCAGTACCGGGTGATGGACCTGGTCGGCGCCCACAGTTCGGTGCCGGTGCCGACCACCCGCTGGTACGAGTCCGACCCGGGCCCGCTCGGCAAACCGTTCTTCGTCATGGATCGCGTCTCCGGGCGCGTGCCGGCCGACATCCCTCCCTACCTCATGGACGGATGGCTCATCGAGGCGTCGGCCGAGCAGCAACGAGAACTCCAGGACCACACCGTCGGGATCCTGGCCGACCTGCATGGCATCGCCATCGACGACCTCGACGTCGACTTCCTCGACACCCCCGCCCCCGGCGACACCCCACTCGCCCGCCACGTCAACAACCAGCGGGCGTACTACGAGTGGATCCGCAACGACCGAACGCATCCGATCATCGAGCGCGCCTTCGCGTGGCTCGACGCGAACTGGCCCTCCGACGAGGGCCCCACGGTCATCAGCTGGGGCGACAGCCGGATCGGCAACGTCATGTACGAGTCCGACGGGTTCGCTCCGGTGGCCGCATTCGACTGGGAGATGGCCGCGCTCGCGCCCCAGGAGATGGATCTGGCGTGGATGATGTTCCTGCACACGTTCTTCCAGCAGATCGCCGACGTGCTGGAGATCCCGGGCATGCCCGACTTCTTGGGCCGCGACGACGTGGTCGCCACGTACGAAGCCCGCTCGGGGCGAACGGTGCAGAACTTCGAGTGGTTCGAGGTGTACGCAGGCCTTCGCCATGCGCTCGTGATGGTGCGGGTCCGGGAGCGGTCCGTGCACTTCGGTGAGGGCGAGTGGCCCGACGACGTCGACGAGGTCATCCCGCACCGGGCGACGCTCGAACAGATGCTCGACGGCACCTGGTGGGACCGATGAACAACCCCGTCGGCCCGATCCTCCCGGAGGACGAGGGCTTCACCCACCAGATCCCCGAGACGTTCGCCCAGGTCGGCTCGAGCGACCCGGCCTGGACCGAGAAGGTCTGCGCGATGGCGATGGCGCGAGACGGCAGTCTCCAGATCGGGTTCGGACTCGGGAAGTACACCAACCGCAACGTGATGGACGGCTACGGCGCCGTGAGCCGCGGTGTGGAGCAGTTCACGGTCCGGGCCAGCCGACAGCTCGAACCGTCCCCCACCACCACCGCGATGGGGCCGCTGTCCTACGAAGTCGTCGAGCCGCTGCAACAGGTCCGCTTCCGCCTCGAGGCCAACGACACGCAGCCCATCGCGTTCGACTGGCTGTTCGAGGCCGTCGTGCCTCCGTTCGAGGAAGAACGTTCGTTCAACCGTCGCGTCTACCGCACCGCCACTGACCTGGTCCGGTATCACCAGACCGGCGTCTGCTCCGGCTGGATCGAGGTCGAGGGCGTGCGCACCGAGATGACCCCCGATCTCTGGGTCAGTACCCGTGACCACTCCTGGGGCGTGCGCTACGACGTGGGGACCCCGCCCACCGACACCCAACCGGGGGCCGGCATCCCGGCCGGTGTCGGATTCCAGATGATCTGGTGCCCGGTGCTGATGCAGCGAGCCGACGGCTCGCACTACGCACTGCACCTCCACTACACGTGGCACGCCGTGGGCGACCACGGACAGAAGATGGTGACCGCGCAGGTGGAACACCCCGACGGATCGAGCGACCAGATCGTCGACATCGTTCCCGACCTCCGCTTCGATCCGGGCAATCGCCGGCTGCTCGGCGGCACCCTCGCCTGCCGTATGGCCGACGGATCGGAACGTCCGCTGACCATCGAGGTGATGGGCGACACGGGCGTCCAACTCGGCGCCGGCCTCTATTTCGGGCTCGACGGCCATCATCATGGGGAGTGGCGTGGTGTGGACCATGTCGACGGTGAGTACATCGCCGACTGCAGCACGCCGGAGATGGCACGGCGGCTCCATCAGATCCGCGACACCACCGTGCGGGTCATCGACCCGGTCGGCGGGGCCGAGGGTTGGGGCAATTGTCAGCCGATCGCGTCGGGGCCGTGGCCCGAACTCGGGCTCGCGGACGAGAGCTGGATGTAGGCGCGGCTAGCGGAGACGCGCCTTGGCATCCTTCTTGAACGCAGCGAGCTGCACGCGTTCCTCGCGCTCCTTGTAGAACTCGTCGAGCGGGTAGCAGCCCGACACCAGACCACCCCGCGGCGCCGTCGTGCAGTCGGAGAAGGTCCGGCAGATCAGTCGACGCTCCAGTTCCCGACCGGCGAGGACATCGGCCGGCATGTGGGGATACGACAGGATCATGCGACCGAGGCCGACGGCGTCGGCCGCGCCGGCGGCGACCATCGCCTGACCCACGTTGGGCAGCCACTCCTGCAGGTACGACAGCCCGGCACCGATGATGCGCATCTCGGGGTGGTGGTTGGTCACCTCCGCCGTGGCCGCCACCAGCCGGGCGACGCCGACCAGTGGGTCCTCGGGCGGCTGGTAGCCGTCCGACGGCGGAAAGTACGCCGGCCGCTGGGCATGGGGCACGTAGTACGGGCTGCCGGCCGTGGCGCAGACCAGACCCACGCCCATCATGTGGAGAACGTCGAGGAGCGCATGGGTCTCGGCCAGGTCGTAGCCGTGGCCGGTGCCGTCGCCGCCGAACGCATGGGCGTAGGGGCCGTCGGTCTCGGGAACGCCGACACCGCCGTCGCCCGGCACATGGGGCACGAGGTCGAAGAACGAAAGCCTGATCGCGATGCCGATGTCGGGCGCCTGTTCCCTGATCCCCTCGACCACCGAACGCACGAACTGGGTCCGCCCGACCAGGTCACCGCCGTAGCGACCGGGCCGTTCGTGCGCCGTGAGGAACTCGTGTCCGAGGTAGCCGTGGCAGGCCTTCACATCGACGAAGTCGAACCCGGCCTGGGCGGCGAGCACGGCCCGCTCGACGAACTGCGCCACCAGTTCGTCGAGCTCGTCGTCGCTGAACACGTGCGAGTCGTTGGCGCCGACCCGTTGGTCGAGCAGCGGGTGGCGATAGACGGTGCGCGGTGCCGGTCCATCGGCACTCGGGCGCGCGTAGCGGCCGGAGTGCGTGAGTTGCAGCACCGAGAGCTGGCGAGGGTCGAGTCGGCCCCGCAGTGCGGCGATGTCGTCGACGGTCGTGTGGTCGAGAACCAATTGGTTCGGATTGGCCTTGCCGTCGTGACGGACCGCGGTGGCCTCGCCCCAGACGAGTCCGGCACCGCTCGAGGCGAAGCGGTCCCAGCGCCGCCGGACCAGGTCGGTGGGGCGACCGTCGGTGTCGCCG
>JBDQKM010000011.1:0-31310 GCA_040263275.1 Acidimicrobiales bacterium | reverse complement strand
GATCCCGGCCTGGGTCGCGGCTCGGGTGCGCTATGTGCCCGGGGTGTCGCGGCCCATCGACGGGGCAGCGGCGACCCTGATGGCGGGGGAGGGCGTGTGTCGGGACTTCGCCCATCTCACCTGCGCGCTGCTGCGGGCCAACGACGTTGCGGCTCGAATGGTGTCGGTCTACGCCCCCGGCCTCGACCCGATGGACTTCCATGCCGTCACCGAGGCTCTGGTCGACGGGCGATGGTGCGTGGTCGACCCGACCGGTCTCGCGCCACGCCAGTCCCTGGTGCGCATCGCCACCGGCGCCGACGCGGCCGAGACGGCCTTCCTGACCACGATCGGCGGGCGGGTCGATCTCACCGGTATCGAGGTCGGTGCGATCGCCCAGCCGACGCTGCCGTACGACGACATGAGCCTCCGCCGGGAACTCCGCTGATCGCCGCGGGCGGCTACCAGCCGTCCATTCCGGGCGAACCCTTGAACGGGCCGGTCACCGTCGAGGTCACCCATCCGCCGTAGAACACACCGGGCTGCGGGAGCACCTTCTCGCCGTCGATCGTGCAGTCGAGCACGCTCGGGTAGAAGGAGATGTGGCCGGCCAGCGCCTCGTAGGGAGAGGCCGGATCGAAGTAGACCCACGCCGCACGCTCTGCCCGACGGGCGCCGGTCTCGACGTCGAAGTACGACGCGCTGCCCTTCCACTCGCAGAAGGTGGTGCGGGCAACCGGTTTGAGGGCGCGCGTGTAGACGTCGTCGGGTGGGAGATACACCGTCGGCGGGTGGTAGGTCTCGAGCATTCGGAGCGCGTTGGTCGTGTCGGCGATGAGGGTTCCGTCGAACCAGACCTGCACGCGACCGTCGACCGGCTCGAGCCGCGGCGGACGCGGGTAGTCCCAGACCGACTCCTGGCCCGGACCGGGCTCGACGCGCTGCGGAGACTCCACGCGAGAGCTACGGAACGAGTGCCCCCGATGGATGCGCAACGGCCAGGGAGTCGCGCACGGGCCGACGGGTCGACAAGACTGTGGGCATGGACCGGTCGCAGATGGGCAAGTTGTTGGTGGGCGTGGGGCTCGCGCTCGTGCTCGCCGGGGTGGTGTTGTTCGTGACCGGGGACGATGGCGACACACCGGCCGACGCGTCGCCGACCACCACCACGTCCACGTCGACGACCTCAACGCCCACGACATCGACCGCGTCGACCACGACCACCTCGTCCACGACCACGACCACCACGACGGTGCCGGTTGCCGAGGAGTCGGCGACGGACTTCTTCGCGTTGCTCCGGGCCGCGCTCGACGGGGGCGACGCCGCGACGTTGGTCGACCGGATGAACCCGGCGACCATCGAGCGCTACGGACTCGACCAGTGTGAGACCTACGCGGCATCGGTGGCGGGGACCGGCCTCGACGCCGAGGTCGTCGCCATGCGCGATCTGGCGTCGTGGGACTACGTGACCGACGGCGTCTCGACCGTCCTCACCGACGTGGTCGAGGCCGATCTCGAACGAACCGTCAACGGGCAGGTCGTGCCGCAGACCACGCACTGGCAGCTCGTCGACGGGCGCTACACGTGGTTCACCGATTGCGGTTCGCCGGTCTGAGCGACCATCATCGCCCGATGAACGAGCAGACACTGTCCGGCCGACGAGTCCTGGTGATCGGTGCGTCGTCGGGCATCGGTGCCGCAACGGCGAAGGCCGCTGTGGCCGCGGGGGCCGAAGTGGCGGTGTCGGCCCGCCGCGAGGAGGCGTTGCACGAGCTCGTCACCGAGATGGGCGCAGGGCATGTCCTCGTCGGCGACGCCGCGGTTCCCGCCGACGCCCAGCGCGTGGCGACCGACGCCGCGGCCGCGATGGGCGGTCTCGACCTGATGATCTATGTCGCCGGCTACGGCCCGCTGCAGAAGATCGCCGACTGCGATCCCGACCTGTGGGCCGACGCCTACCGGGTCAACGTCTGCGGGGCGAACCTCGCGGCCGGCGCGGCGCTGCCCCACATGGACCGCAACGGCATCTGCGCGTTCGTCTCCTCGCGAACGGTCGAGGACGCCAACCCGTTCTTCGGCGCGTACTCCGCATCGAAGGCGGCACTCGATCAGTGCATCCGCGTGTGGCGGCTCGAACACCCCGACCGGCGCTTCGTCCGCATCGTGATGGGCAACACGGGCCCCACCGACTTCGCGAACAACATGGGCGACATGGCGCTGCTCGGGGAGGCCCTCGAGGAGTGGGGTCGCCAGGCGATCCCAGGCGGGATGATGGACGTCGACGACGTGGGCGCATCGATGGTCGAGTCGCTCGCCGTCGCCCTCGCCCACCCCGAGATCGACGCCTCCGAGCTCAAACTCGACGCCCGCCCACCCACCTGAGAACGCTCACCGGGGTCAGGCACCTGTACTTTCTCAGAACGCCTTGCCGACTAGAAGACCTTGCTGGCTAGAACACCTTGCCGGGGTTGAGGATGCCGTTGGGGTCGAAGGCCTGCTTGATCCGGGCCATCAGGGCGAGCTTCGCCGGATCTTCGAGCGCCTGGACGTAGCTGCGTTTGGCGAGGCCGATCCCGTGCTCTGCGGAGATCGCGCCGCCGAGTTCGAGGCCGGCTGCGAGGATTGCGGTCATCAGCGCCGAGCGCTTCTCGGCGTCGCCCTGGAAGACCGACAGGTGCACGTTGCCGTCGCCGGCATGGCCGGCGCCCGCCACCCAGGCCTCGTGCGCTGCGGCCAAGGCGCCGACGGTGTCGAGGTACTCGGGGATCGAGGCCCGAGGCACGACGACGTCGATGATGTCGTTGGCCCCGTGTTCCTTGGCCACCCAGAACGCCTTCTCGCGGGCCTCCAGCACCTGCGCTCCCGCGGCGGCGGGAAGCACGTAGATGTCCATCGCGCCGGCCTCGCCGACGAGGGTGCCGGCCTGCTCCAGGTCGGCATCGAGTCGGTCGGCATCGGTACTCTCGAGGACGACGAGGAGGTAGGCAAGGGCACCCTCCTTGATCTCGTCGGGCATGCCCAGGTCGAGGCCGAGCGATTCGGAGGTCGCCATCATGGCCATGGCGTCGACGTACTCGAGCATCAGCGGGGTGAGCCCCGCATGCAGGATCGTGGGTACCGCCTCGGTGACCTCGGCGAGGGTTGCGAAGGGGGCCAGCACCGTCGCCTTGTGGGGCAGCCGGGGCACGACCTTCAGCGTCACCTCCGTGACCACCGCGAGGGTGCCCTCCGAACCGATGATTAGTTGACCGATGTCGTAGCCGGTCGTGAACTTCACGTACTTCCCGCCGCTGCGGATGATCTCGCCCGTGGGCAACACGGCTTCGACTCCGAGCACCTGGTGTCGCGTCACGCCGTACTTCACGGCCCGCATGCCGCCGGCGTTGGTCGCGACGTTGCCGCCGAGCGACGCCGATTCCTCACCGGGAAGGATCGGGTAGACGAGCCCGTGCGGCGCCAGCGCCTCGTCGAGTTCGCCGAGGGTGACGCCGGGCTGCACGACGGCGACATGGTTGGCCACGTCGACCTCGATGACCGAGTCCATGTGTTCGAGCGAGAGCAGGATCCCGTCGGCATCGGGGATCGCGGCACCCGAGAGGCCGGTCCCGGCGCCCCTGCACGTGACCGCGACCTTGAGCTCGTTGGCGATCGTGAGGATCTGGCTGACCTCGTCGGCCGAGCGCGGTTTCACGACGACGGCGGGCGTGACCGGGTCGACGTTCACACACTCGTCGTGGCTGTAGTCGTCGTTGATCGCGTCGCCGGTGAGGACCTGGTCGGCGTCGAGATTCAGGCGGTCGAGGACTTGTGCGGTGCCCATGACCGCATGTTCGCAGGTCGGCGCCCGTCACGACAGGCCGACCGAGGTGACGCGCCACGCGCGACCATACGGGGTGTGCGACAGTGCGGCCATGGCCGATTCCGAACTCGACGCCCTCGACGCCGCACTGCGCAGTGACATCCGGAGGCTGGGCGCACAGCTGGGGAACGCGCTCGTTCGTCAGCACGGACAACAGCTGCTCGACCGGGTCGAACGTGTGCGCGCCATCGCCCGCGAACTGCGCCGCGACCAGGCCTCCACCGAGGAGCTCGTCGCCGCGCTTGACGACGTCGACCTCGTCGACGCAATCCATCTGGTGCGTGCCTTCACCGTCTACTTCCACCTCGCCAACACCGCGGAGCAGGTGCATCGCATCGACGAGTTGAAGACGGCGAGGACGCAGGATCGCCGCTTCCCCGAGACCGTCGCCCGGCTGCAGTCACTCGGTCACGACGACGACGCCATCGTCGAGGCCGCTGCACGGCTCGACCTCCGCCCGGTCTTCACGGCCCACCCGACCGAAGCGTCGCGGCGGTCGATTCTCGACAAGCTGGCCGAGATCGCGACCCTCATCGAGCAGCGAGCCGACGGGCGGGCCGGCGTCACCGAGCATCGCCGGATCGACCGCCGGGGCGACGCGCTCGTCGACCCGAGCGGGGTGTACGACGAACGCCCCCGCGCCCCCCCCACACCCCCGGACGAGGCCCGGTCGATCCTGTACTTCCTCGGCGAGATGGTGGTCGACGGTCTGCCCGAGCTGCTCGAAGACGTCGACGCGTCGCTCCGCGACCTCGGTGGCGAGTTGGGCGACACGGTGCCCGTGCGCTTCGGTTCGTGGGTCGGTGGTGACCGTGACGGCAACCCCAACGTCACGCCGGCCACGACCCTCGACGTGCTCGAGTTCCAGCGCAGCCGTGCCCTGCGCATCCTCATCGCGGAGATCGAGGAGCTGTCGGCGGAGCTGTCCGTCGGTTCCACCGTGAGCGGGATCTCCGAGGCCCTGGCGGCGCAGCTCGACGACGACCGCGAACGATTCCCGTCGGTCACGGCCCGGTTCGCCACGTTGAGCGCGGGTGAGCCCTACCGGCAGCGCTGCGCGGTGATCCACGAGCGGTTGCTGCGCGCCGTCGGCGACTCCCACGGTTCCCACGCCTACCGGCGACCCGACGAGCTGGTGGCCGACCTCGACCGGATGGCCGAATCGCTGGCATCCCACGGCGGCCGTCTCCTGGCCGAGGGCCGGGTCGCGAGGGTCCGTCGGCTGGTCTCGACCATCGGGTTCCACCTCGCCACGCTCGACATCCGTCAACACGCCGTGGTGCACCACGAGGCGCTCGCCCCTCTCTTCGAGGCCCTCGGCGTCGACTACGCCGGACTGGACCGGGCCGGCCGGACGGCGCGGTTGGCCGACGAGCTCGCGAGTCGGCGGCCGCCGGCGCCTCCGGCCACGTCGGACTCGCCCGTGCTCGAGCTCTTCGGTGTGATCAGGCGGGGTCTCGATCGGGCCAGCGACCAGGTGATGAAGAGCTACATCGTGTCGATGACCCAGGGTGTCGACGACGTGTTGGCGCCCGCAGTGCTGGCCAAGGAGGTCGGACTCGTCGACGTGCCCGGCGAGGTGGCCCGCATCGGCTTCGTCCCCCTGTTCGAGACCATCGGCGACCTGCGGGCCATCGGCACCGTCCTGCGCGAGCTGCTGGCGGTGCCGGCGTATCGCCGACTGGTGGAGCTCCGCGGCAACGTGCAGGAGGTGATGGTCGGTTACTCCGATTCGAACAAGGACGGCGGCATCACGACGTCGCAGTGGGAGATCCACAAGGCACTGCGGGAGATCGCCGCCGTCTCGGAGGAGACCGGCATCCGGGTGATGGTGTTCCACGGTCGCGGCGGCACGGTCGGGCGCGGTGGTGGACCCACCAATGCGGCGATCCTGGGCCAACCGGCGGGATCGGTGAACGGGTCGATGAAGATCACCGAACAGGGCGAGGTGATCGCCGACAAGTACGGGCTTCCCCGTCTCGCCCAGCGCAATCTCGATCTGGCGCTCTCGGCCGTGCTCGAGGCGACGGTGGCGCATCGCGTGCCGCGCAACGAGCCTGCCGTGGTGGACCGGTGGAGCGCGGTGATGGAGTCGATGTCGTCGGCCGCGTTCGCCGCGTATCGGGAGTTCCTCGAGCGCCCGGGCCTGGTCGAGTACTTCACCACCTCGACCCCGGTCGAGGAGTTGGCCGCGATGAACATCGGTTCCCGCCCCGCCCGCCGCACGACGGCAGGGGCCGGCCTCGACGGGTTGCGGGCGATCCCGTGGGTGTTCGGGTGGACGCAGTCACGCCAGATCATCCCCGGCTGGTTCGGGGTCGGCACCGCGCTCGCGAGTGCTCGGGCCGACGGCCACGGCGCCACGCTCACCGAGATGTGCGCGGAGTGGCAGTTCTTCGGGACCTTCCTGTCGAACGTCGAGATGACGCTGGCCAAGACCGACCTCGCCATCGCCCGCAACTATGTCGATCGACTCGTCGACCCGTCGCTGCACCATCTGTTCGACGAAGTGGTCGCGGAGCACGACCGCACGGTCGCCGAGCTCTCCGCCCTCACCGGCGGCGACCTGCTGGGCGACCTCCCGGTGCTCAAGCGGACGCTCGCCGTGCGCGACGTCTACCTCGACCCGATCAACCTGCTCCAGGTCGAGTTGCTGGCCCGGAGTCGCAACGCCGCGCCGGACTCACCCGAGGCGGCCCGCCTGCAACGGGCCCTGCTGCTGACCGTCAACGGCGTCGCCGCCGGCCTCCGCAACACCGGCTGACCCGGACACTCTTCACGGCGTCGCCGATCAGAAGATACGGGTGCCTGACCCCGATGTATCTTCTGGCGTCTCGAGGGCTACTGGTTGGCCAGTTTGGTGAACTCGTCGGCGATCAGCTGACTCACGCCCTGCTGGTGAGTCGCTCGCCAGTCGCGCCAGGGGAAGATCGGTTCCCAGCGGTGGAGCTGTTCGAAGCTGACCGTGGCGGAGACGATCTCCTCGCCGTCGCCGCCCGCCTGCGCGAGCACCCGGCTGAAACGCGGGAACGCGGGCCCGGCGATCGTGGAGTGTCCGAGCATGTCGGCGGCGCGTCCCTCGTCGAGGTTGCCGGCCGCATATGAGGAACTGCCGACGTCGTCGCCGCGGACATGGTTCGAGCTGGCGACGTAGGCCAGGTTCTCCTGGGCCCGGACGCAGGTCGTCTGCGTCATGTAGTCGAGCTTGCCGGGACCGGCGAACGTGCCGGAGCTGTTGAGGATGATGCGGGCGCCCTTGGCACAGAGGATCCTCGTCAGTTCGGGGTTGAACCAGAAGTCGTAGCAGATCTGCAGGCCCACGGGCCCGAAGCGCGTCTCGAAGACCGGCAGCTCCGTGCCGTTCGTGAACGTGACCCCTTCGGTCACCCACGGCAGCGAACCGAGATGGACCTTGCGGTACGTGCCCTGGATGCCGTCCGGCCCGACGAAGGCCGCCGCGTTGTAGAGCACCTCGGGATCGTCGGCGTCGCGCTCGACCATGCCGACGGAGACGTAGAGATCGTACTCGGCGCAGAGTTCGGCGATGCGCTCGGTCGAGGGACCGGGGACCGTCTCGGCCAGTCCGTGGTGGTAGTCGCAGTGGTCGACTTCCTGGCGGCAGGCCGTGCAGCCACCCAGCCCGACCAGCGCCTCCTCCGGGAAGACGAGGATGTCGATGCCCTGGGTGCCCGCCTCGCGGATGTTGGCCTCGATCTTGGCGAGGGTGGCGGCCTTGTCGCCCCTGATGCTCGTGAAGTTGACGACACCGATCGTGCAGGTCTTCTCGTAGTCCGCGTAGCGTTCGGGGATCAGACTCACTGGGCTCCTCGGGGCTCGTCACCGGCGATGGTGAGCCGGTGCATGATCCGGCGAGACGTGTAGTCAGGCACTGCGTAGTGCTGCACGGCGCGGTTGTCCCACATCGTGAGGTCGCCCTGCGACCATCGATGCCGGCATTGGAAGGCGGGCGAGCCGACGTGGGCGAGGAGCATGGCGAGAATGGCGTCGGACTCGGCCTCCGACAGACCGTCGATGCGGGTCGTGAAGTTGCCGTTGACGAACAGGGCCGTGCGGCCCGTCTCCGGATGGACCCGGGCGATCGGGTGGTGGACCGGCGGATAGGCGGCCTGCATGGCGCCGAGGTCGGCGTCGCTGTTGCCGTCGGCGATGGCCTTCGTGAGCGTCTTGGTGAGGTCGTGGGTGGCGGTCAGCCCCGACAGCAGCTCGCGCATGGCGGGCGAGAGGGCATCCCAGGCGGCGTACATGTCGGCGAAGCACGTGTCGCCGCCGAGCGGCGGCAGCAGCTCCGATTGGAGGATGGTGTAGGAGGGCGGGCAGGTCACATAGGTGTTGTCGGTGTGCCAGGCGTCGGCGCCCTGTCCCTTCGGCGCGTCCTGGTCGAGCACCGTCATCTCTGGGTGATCGGCGTGTTTCGGACCGAACGCGGCGACGTCGATCTCACCCATGCGGCGCGCGAAGGCGAGATGCTCGGCCGGCGAGAGCCCCTGGTCGGAGAAGAACAGCACCTTGTGCTCGTTGATCGCGACCCTGATGTCGGCGATCTCCTCGTCGGTCGCCTGGGCGAGTGACAGGCCGCCGACTCGGGCCCCGAGCACGGGGGTGACGGGCTCGACGGTGAGGGTCACGAGAGCTCCCCGATCTGGCGGAGGTGTGCTTCCACCCGGTCGGCCACCTGGTCACCGATCTCGGGGGTGACCTCGTCGGCGGTCGTCGCGGCACCGGCGTGGCGGAGCATGTCGGGGAGTCGGTGGCGCAGTTGCCCGAGCGCCCAGGGGACCACGGGTCCGTGGGCGACGGTGTCGAGCATCACGATCGTGTTCGTCCCCTCCGCCTTGTCGACATAGTGGTAGTGGGGTTCGTCGACTAACATGTCGAACCGGACGAACTCGTGGTCGTCGGCCCGACTGACGACGTGCACCGACACTCCCTCGTCGGTGAAGCCGCCCTCCGGCGATGCCTCGTGGAGCGCGTCGAGGTGCTCGCTGTCGGCGTAGATCGCGTCGAGCGTCGCGGGGTCGAGTTTGCGGTACTCGATCCCCAGCCGGAGCGGCCCGATGTCGAACCAGTCGGTGCTGGCCGGATCGGGCGGCGCGGGCGGAATCGTGTAGGTCGTGCCCACGCGGGGCCCGACCGGCGGGGTGTTGTCACTGTCAGTCATTGATTCAGCCTCCGACTCGAGCGGGGATGCGGGAGAAGATGCGACGGGCGTTGCCCTGACGGACAGCTTCCTTCGTTGCGGGGGCCAGGTCGAGCGCGTCGAGCTGCGACTGCACGTGGACGTGGCCGGTGAGGGGATAGCCGGTCCCGAAGAGGGTGAGACCGGCGCCGGGGCCGCGCACGAAGTCGAGGAACTCCTCGGGCCAGCGGCGAGGCGGATGGGTGGCGGTCCCGATCATCACGTTGTCGTGATCGAGCGCGGCCTGCAGCGTCTCGGTCAACCACGGGAGTCCGAGATGGGAGAGAACGAAATCGACCGTGGGGTACCGGGTGGCCGGGCCGGTGATGGCGCGGGGGTGTCCGAGCTCGTGGACCCGGTGCCCTCCGGAGCGTCCCGCCTGCATCACGAACGGGACGCCATGGGTCGCGGCGAGCTCGTAGTAGGGGTCGAAGATCGGTGCGTCGAACGTGTGATTCCAGCTGTGGGTGTGGTTGTGGAGACCGACGCACCAGGCCGAGTGAAGGGCTTCGTCGGCCGCTTCGAGATCGCCGGGCTCGTCGGGGTTGACGCTGAACACGCCCACGAAACGTCCGGGATGCGCGGCGGTGAGCTGGTGGATCTCGGTCGGGCGCAGGGCGTAGTGGGCGAACTCGTCGAGGCCGGCACCGGCGGGCACGTCGCAGACCGGCATGACCAGCGTGGTCACCGCCGTCTGGTTCATCCGGGCCACCATGCCGGCCGGTTCGACGAACGTGTCGTCGTCGCGGGCACCCAGCTTGATGGTGAGCCCGTCCTGCTCGATGACCTTGCGCCAGAGGAGCTCCCGGTCGGGCGTGAACGCGTTGCACCAGTAGTCGATCATCGATCGCGGGCGTCTTCGAAGCGGATGAGCTTGGCCGACGTGCCGAAGCCCGTCATGGCGTCGAGCGCGCCGGGGGCGACGACCTCGACGCCGATCTTCACGCCGACGACCTGGTGGAGTCGCTCCGCGGTGGCTGCGGCCACGGCATCGAACTCGGTCGGGCGCCGGTCACTGACCACGAGCACCGTCATCTCGTCGCGGTTGCCTTCGCGGGTGGCCCTGACGAAGTAGTCGCCGGTCACGCCGTCGACGCCGGTGACGATCTCGCCGAGCGCCTCGGGCCAGATGTTGACGCCGCGGAGCTTGACCATGTTGTCGCCCCGCCCGGCAAACGGCGCCATCTTGCGCAGCCAACTTCCGCACGCGCACTGGCCCGCCGGCAGGAGCGTCGAGAGATCCATGATGTTGTAGCGGAACTGGGGCGAGCCGGTCTTGTAGATCTCGGTGATGCACACCGAGCCCTGCTCGCCGTCGGGGAGGGGTTCGCCGGTCTCGACGTCGACGATCTGCACGACGAAGGCGTCTTCGAAGATGTGCATGCCGCCGCCGGCCGGACACTCGATCGCCACCCACTGCACCTCGTGGAAGCCGTAGCTGTCGTAGACCGGGAGGCCGAACGTGGAGTGCAGCCGTTCCTTGTCGCCGATGTTGGGCAGCGCGGTGAGTTGCAGGTCGGTCTTCGGGTCGAGCCCCATCTCCCTGGCCGTGTCGGCCAGGTGGAGGAGGTAGTCACCGGTGGTGAGGATCGCTTTCGCCCCGTACTGGACGGCGAGCTCGATCTGCTTGCGGGTCGGGGTGACGTTGCCGGTGCCGGTGGTGAGCACGACACAGTTGAGCCAGCGGTAGAGCGCCTCGTCCATGGCGTGGGCGCCGTTGTGGGTCGAGTAGGCCCACGCGTTGATGACCACGTCGCCGGGCTGAATGCCCTGCATGTGCAACGCCCGGGCCATGAGGATCGCCCCGGCCTCGCGATCCCACGCGGTGTAGAGCGTGGGTCGCGATGCGCCCGTGGTGCCGCCCGACATGTAGACCCGCATCGGCTGCTCGAGCGCCTGGTCGACGGTCACGCCCTGATAGTCGCCGTAGGGCGGGTGGGCCTCGATCGATTCGCGGATGTCGTCGACGGTGTAGGAGGGAAACCGGTGGAGGTCGTCAAGTGAACCGATGTCGTCGGGACCGACCCCGGCCGCGTCCCAGCGTCGCCGGAAGAACGGCACTTCGTAGGCCGTGCGGGCGCGGGCCCGCAGCCGATCGAGCTGCTTGGTGGCGATGGTCTCGGGGTCGTCGAGGTAGGCCGACGACAGGTACTCCGGTGGGGGCGGGAGCTGGGTCGTCAGGGCGCGATAGTCGACGGCCTCGTGCGGCCGACGGAAGTCGCTCACGCGGTCTCGAGCTCGGTCGCCTCGACGAATTCCTTCGGGAGCATGTCCTCGGGGAACCGGTAGAGGTCGACCGCGTTGTCCCACATGATCTTGCGCTTGCTCTCTTCGCTGATCAGGTCGGGCTCGAGATCGAGGAAGTACTGGACCGTGCCGGGGTACTTGGAGTCGGGGTGGGGGAAGTCGCTCTCCCACACGATGCGGTCGTCGCCGAGCCAACGGATCACGTCGGCCACGAAGGGATCCTCGCACTCGGTGCTGATCCAGCAGTTGCGCTTGAAGTACTCCGTGGCGTTCATCGTGAGCTCGGGGAACTCCCAGTCGCCGGCCATCTCCAGGTGCTCATCGATGCGGTGCAGCCAGCTGGGGAGCCAGCCGCAGCCGGCCTCCATGTAGGCCGTGCGCAGGCGGGGGAAGCGTTCGAACACGCCGTTGACGATCATCGAGAGGCACGCGTTCTGGGCCTCGTGGGCGTGGACGACGGTGTGCCACTCGGTGAATGTGTCGAAGCGGTCGACGCCCTCGGTCTGGGCGTTGAGGCCCATGAACTCGTGCGTGGCGAACGCGCAGTCGAGGTCCTGGAGGAGTTCGTAGATCGGGTCGTAGTAGCGGTCACCGAGGTTGCGGTGGTTCGTGTAGCCGGGGCGGGTCCAGAAGCAGCGAATGCCGAGCTCGTCGTAGGCGTACTGGATCTCCTCGACGGCGCGACCGACGTCGTTGAGGGGCACCGGGCCGCTCGTGATGACGCGACCGTTCGATGATTCGCGCATGTCGGCGCCCCACCGGTTGTAGGCCCGGGTCATGGCGGCCTGGAGCTCGGGGTCGATGCCGCTGAGCCACATGTCGTACTCGGGGCCGTAGATCACACAGAAGTCGATGCCGTCGACGGCGAGGGCATTGGCGACCCGATCGCCGGTGAAGCCCTCGAGGACGATGTCGCCGTACTGCTCGATCATGTCCTCGGTCGTCCAACCGATCGCCTTCTGGAACTGGCCGTAGAGCGAGGTCTTGTGCTGGCTCCATCGACCGTCGACCGTCACCGGGTTGTAGGTGTCGAGCCCGGCCGGTGCCTTGCGGTCGAGGCGGTGCCGGTACTTCTCGGGCAGATAGGTCTGCCAGAGGTCGGCGGGATAGATGACGTGGGCGTCGGCGTCGAACACCTTGAATCCGTTGCGCATGGGTTACTCCTGGTTTCCGGTGAACTGGGTGGCGGCGTCGGCGGCGCGGACGACGAGGAAGCGAACGCCCTCGTCGCCGACCGTGAAGCCGTAGAGATGGTCGGCGGGGATCACGACGGTGTCGCCGGGGCCGAGGACGGTGCCGTCGCTGACGTGGAGGGCTCCGTCGAGGACCGTCATGTGTTCGCTGATGTCGTGGGTGTGCGGCGGCACCTCGAACCCTGCCGGCATCTCCGAGATGTGGGAGTGGAAGCCGTGTTGTCCGGTGGTGAGGCGGCTTCGCCGCGCCCCGGTGGCATCGGCCTGTTCGGCCAGGGCGGCGACCTCGGCCTTCTGGTCGGCCTTGGTCTCCCACTCGAGGGCGGCGAGATGGCGCACGATCGGTTCGGACCCGGGGTTTGGAGACATGGCTACAGGATTGTCTATATGCAGATATTCTGCAAGTAGAGTATTCTCCGGACATGAGCGCTGAGCTGCCGGACTATGTCCTCGATCCCTCGCCCGTCGCGATGTTCACTCGGTTGCAGCGCGTCGGTCTGCACCTCGAGCGTATGCAGAACGAGGCGATGGCCGAGATCGACATGACCTTCGCCGACTACACCCTCCTGGCCACGTTGCACCGCGAACCGGCCCCCCACGCCTTGCCGGTGAGCCGCCTCGCCGAGCTCGTTCTGCGTCCGATGGGAAGCATCACCCAGGTGGTCGACCGGCTCGAACGGACCGGGGTGATCGTGCGTCGGGTCGACCCCGACGATCGGCGTCGGGTGATGATCGAGCTGACCGGTGACGGCGTCGACATCGCAGAACGCGGCGACAAGGCCTACCGCGTGTCGCGAGAACGAGTACTCGCCTCGCTGTCGACCGGTGAGGTCGCCGCGATCGACGCTGCCGTCTCCACACTGCTGCAGACCCTCGAGGCCGGCCAAGAAGATATGGGTGCCTGACCCCCGGATACCTTCTCTAGCGGAAGTCGGCGAGACGGGCGGCGGTGTCGTCGATCGGGTATTCGGTGGCCGCCTCGTAGGCGAGCCCGTCGGCGAGCGGGCGTTCGATGGCCTCGCGGTAGAGGTCCTTGTAGGCCCGCAACGAGCCCGCGCTGTTGGCGAGCAGGTCCCCGAGGAGATCGGCGACCGCTGCGTCGAGCCGGTCGAGGGGCACCGCCCGGGCGACCAGACCGAGCGAGGCTGCCTCGGCCCCGCTGAACGTGCGGGCCGTGAAGGAGAGTTCACGGGCCGCCGCGAGTCCGACCAGCCTCGGAAGTCGTTGGCTCATGCCCCAGGTCGGCCGGAGCCCGAACTTGGCGTGGGTGTCGCCGAACTTCGCTTCCTCCGCGGCGACGGTGAGGTCGCAGGCCAACACGAGCTCGAGGGCGCCGGTGAAACAGAAGCCGTTCACCCGGGCCAGGGTGATCGCGGGCATCGTGGCCAGGAGCCCGGTCACCCGCCGGGCGGGCAGGTCGAGGACGTCGCCGACCTTGCCGTCGACCAGCTCGCGGTCGCCGAGGGCCTTGAGGTCCACGCCGGCGCTGAACGCTCGCCCGGCCCCGGTGAGGGTCACCACGCTGACCGTTTCGTCAGCGGCGAGCATCTCGAGTTCGTCGCCGAGCGTCACCAACATCGTCGGGGTGATCGCGTTGAGCGCATCGGGCCGGTTGAGCGTCAGCGTGGCGACGGCGCCGTCGCGGGTGGTGAGGATCTCTGGTTCGGTCACGGCCGGAGTTGTAGCAGGTGTGACGAGTGTCTGACACCGGGGTGACGGGTGGGGTTAGCGTCGAGGCGTGGACGCGTCGTCGGCTGAGCAGATCGCGGCGTTGTGTACGCGGGTCCTCCACCAGAACTGGCGGGAGGGGGAGCAGGACGGGCGGACCTACGGGTTCAGCTCGCCGTCGCCCGGGCGCTACGACTGGCAGTGGTACTGGGACTCCTGCTTCCACGCCATCATCTGGCGTCGGCTCGACCCGGCACGGTCGCGCCTCGAGCTGGAGACCTTGCTCGACTCGTCGGTCGACGGGTTCATCGGGCACATCACCTTCCTCGGTCGCCCGCTCAACCTCGAGCGGGCGATTCGCTACAACGTGGCCTCGCGCCACGCCCCCACCACCAGCACGATCCAGCCCCCGCTCCTGGCGTGGGCGTGGTCGCTCGCGGTCGGCGACCCCGCCGGCGAGCCTCGGATCGTCGAACACCACGAATGGATGCGGGCCAACCGCGACCTGGAGGGCGACAATCTGCTGTGGCTCATCCAGCCCGACGAGTCCGGTCTCGATGCGTCACCGAAGTTCGACCACGTGTGGGGTTGGCGGGCCCAGGGCCGTCGGTTGTTCCCGACCCTCATCCACGGCAACCGCCGGCGCGGGTTCGATGCCCGCCGCGTGGCTGCCGACGGGCGGCCTGTCGTCTGCGAGGTCGTCACCAACGTGCTCTGGTCGCTCGCCGAGCAGGCCATGGGCAACCAATCGCCCACGCCGGCCCTGGTCGACCGGCTCTGGAACGACGACCTCGGCCGGTTCATGGACGACGTCCGCGACCCGGTCCGGCGAGTGGGCAAGGCGAACGTGCCGCTCACATGGGACACGTTCGCGCCGCTGGCCCTGCCCGACCTGCCCGACGAAATCGGCCACCGGCTCGTCGGCGACCTGCTGCTGACGCCGAGGTTCTGGGAGGCGGTGCCGTTGCCCTCGGTGGCGCTCGACGACCCGACCCACACCTCGCGGGATCACTACTGGGGGTTGCGGCGCTACTGGCGGGGCCCGTCCTGGGTCAACGCCGCCTGGTTCGCGTGGATCGGCTTGCGCCGACTCGGCTATCTCACCGAGGCCGACGATCTGCGTGACCGCCTGGTCAGCGTCGTCCTCCGCGAGGGATTGCGTGAGTACTACGACGCCCGCACCGGCAGTGGCATGGGCGCTGTCGACTTCGGATGGTCATCGCTCGTGTGGGAGATGGTGGATCCGCTCGACTGAGCGACGATCGACGCGTCGGCCCGCATACACGTCGAGGTGGACCGATCCCCGCTCGGTCGCCTTGGCCGCGTAGAGCGCCTCGTCGGCGATCGCCATGATCTCGTCGAGGGGCGCGTCGCCGACGTCGAGCGCGATCCCCATCGTGGCGTCGATCCGGAGACTGCCGACCGGCAACGCGTAGGTGCCCCGCACCGACAGGCCGAGCCGTTCGGCGGCGCGACGAGCTTCGCGCTCGTCGCGCACCATCATCACGGCGATGAACTCGTCGCCACCGTGGCGCACGAGCACGTCGCGGTCTCGCACCGCGTCGCGTAGACGACGGGCGACGATCTTGAGGACCTCGTCGCCCACGAGATGACCGTGGGTGTCGTTGACCTCCTTGAAGTGATCGAGATCGATCACCACCACCGCTCGGAGGCGGCCCTCGGCGTGGGCGCGATCACCGATCCGGTCGATGCCGCTCTCGAGGGCCCGACGGTTGCCGAGGCCGGTGAGCGGGTCCTTGTGGGCGTCGTTGGTCAGCGAGCGGTTGAGCCGGTCGTTCTCCGCCAGAAGGGCGATCACCCGTAGGGCCAGCGCGGCGAGCAGGACGACGGCACCGACCAGGTGGCCGGTGCCCGGGTCGATGCTGACGATCGCCGTGGCGGCCAGCCCGAGGGGCAGCACGGTGATGAGGGCGTGCCAGCGCACCCCACGGGTGCGGGGTCGCAGTTCGTTCTCGGTGGTGGCGAGCGCCGCCACTGCGAGCACCCCCAGCCCGAGTGTCCACAGGTAGTCCCACCACGAGCCGAAGCGGAGCGTGCCTTCGTAGAGGAAGCGGATGTGGAACACCCCCGCCACGCTGGCGATGGCGCCGCCGATACCGAGCAGCCAGAGGGCCACGCGGCCGCGGCCCGCCGTGTGCGGGACGATCACCAGGACGCTGGTGCTGAGGGTGATGGTGCTCACCGCGAAGCTGACGTGCAGGGCCCGTTCGTACCCCGACGGGCCGACCGTCGACAGCAGCGGGTCGATGGTCCACGGCCAGACGGCGATGACGAGGGCAATGGTGACCCAGAGCGAGTCGGCGGCGGTGCGCAACGACGCGAGGCCGGGAAGCGCGGGTGCGCTCAGCACGGTCACTGCGGCCCAGAACCCGAGCGATGCGATCACGGCGTAGTGCAGCGCCACGCTGAGGTCTCCGTCGGTTCCCTGCGGGTCGATGGCGAAGAGGAAGGTGGTCACCGCGAAGCTGAGGGCGACGAGCGCCCAGGCGGCACGATGGGCTCCGCCGCTGTGACGGGCGCGCCACGCCGAAACCATGATGACGATGAAGGCCAGCGCGGCGAACGAGGCGTTCGACACGCCGTCGTCGGCGCTCTGGTCGAGCGGCAGTGCGTAGAGCACCGCAGTGCCGACCAGGATCGTGAGCGTCGCCAGCAGGATCAGCCGCCGGGCGCGACTGCCGTCGCGGGCAAGGAGTTCGAGCGTGTCGGCACGCCAACCAGCGACGGTCATGCGTGCCTATCGGCGGAACTGCTCGCGAACGTAGACCCTACGAGTCGGAGGGGATGGGGTCGTCGGGCAACGGCTTGACCCGCACGCGGCGCCGCTTGCGATCGGGGATCATGTCTCGCATCGCCTCGAGCCGACCGAAGCAGAGCAGGCGGTCGTCGGCCTCCAACTGGCGGTCGAGACGCGGGTTGGGGATCACGGTCGTCCCCCGGCCGAGGGTGAGGATCTGGATGTCGCGCTCCCGCAGACCCGACTCGGCGATGGTCGAGCCGACGAGGTCGGCGCCGTCACGGACGTGCAGCTCGGCGACGCCGTATCCGGTGCTCACCGTGAGCCGCTGACGGACGTCGAGTTCGGGGAAGTCGACCTGGTTGGCCACGTAGTCGACGATCGCGCCGGCGATGTCGAGCGAGGTGGCGCTCTCGATCCCTTCGAGGCCGGGCGAGGAGTTGACCTCCATCACGAGCGGTCCGTCGTTGCCCTCGAGCATGTCGACGCCCGCCACCCGCAGCCCCATGATCTGTGCGGCCTGCACCGCGGTGCGTTCGTACTCGGGGTCGAGGTCGATCGACTGAGCGACCCCGCCGCGGTGCACGTTGGAGCGGAACTCGTCGCCCTGGGCGACCCGGCGCATCGACGCCACCACCCGGTCGCCGACCACCAGGGCCCGGATGTCGCGGCCCTTGCTCTCGGCGATGAACTTCTGCAGAAGGACGTTGTTCTCGGTGCTCTGCAGGGTCTCGATGACGGCTGCAGCGACCTTGTTGTCGGGGGCGAGGATCACGCCGATTCCCTGGGTTCCCTCGAGGAGCTTGATGACGACCGGAGCACCACCGATTCGCTCGATGGCGGCTTCCACGTCGCCCCGGTTGCGCACGAACGACGTGGCGGGGATGCCGATGTCGTGGCGCGACAGGATCTGGGTGGCGCGGAGCTTGTCGCGGGAGTTCGAGATGCCGTTCGCCGTGTTGGGCGTGTAGACGTCCATCTGTTCGAACTGACGAACGACCGCGGTGCCGAAGAAGGTCACCGAGGCACCGATACGCGGCAGGATCGCGTCGTAGTCCGACAACTGTTTGCCTCGGTACTGGAGATCGGGTTCGGCTCTCGAGAGATCGATGGCGAACTGGAGCGTGTCGAGCACCCGGACGGTGTGGCCTCGCTCCTCGGCGGCGGCACGGAGCCGCTGCGTGCTGTACGCCCTGGGCGATCGCGAGAGGATGGCGAGCTTCATGGGGTTGCTCCGGTTTCGGTGGTGGGGTGGGCGCCGATGTGGACGAGGGCATCGCCTCGGTGGACGACCGGCGATTCGTTGCGGCCGATGACGATGCCGCTCCGGGTGGCCCGGACGGTTCGTTCGCTGTTGCCGATCGCGTCGGCGACGACGCCGATCGGTTGGCGTTCGGTCACGTGGTCGCCCAGGTCGACGGCGAGGCGAGCCAGCCCGCTCTGTGGGCTCCGGGCCCAGGACGACGGACCGAGCACCACGGTGGGCAGGACCGGTGGCTCGCCCCCGGCGGGGTCGGTCATCTGGAGGTGGGCGAGGACTCGGCGGACCCCGCGGACGCCGACTTCGATGGCGTCACGGTCGAAGCGCCAGGCCTCGCCGGCCTCGTAGAGGAGGGTGGTCGCGCCCGAGCGGCAGGCCGCTTCCCGCAGCGAGCCGTCTCGGAGTCGTGAGTGGAGCGCATACGGCGCGGCGAACACTTCGGTCAGTTCGGCGGTGGGATCGTCGCTGAGATCGGCGCGGATCTGCGGCACGTTGCGACGATGGTCGGATCCGGTGTGGAGATCGATGCCGACGTCACAGTGTTGGACGATCTCGGTCATGAAGGCATGGGCGAAGCGTGAGGCGAGCGACCCTCGTTTCGACCCCGGAAAGGAGCGGTTCAGATCGCGGCGGTCGGGCATGTAGCGGTCGCCGGTGGCGAAGCCCGGCACGTTGACGATGGGGACGGCCAGCAGCGTGCCGGCGAAGTCCTTGGGGGTGATCGACGCGAGG
The DNA here is from genome assembly GCA_040263275.1 of Acidimicrobiales bacterium. Classification (GTDB taxonomy): domain Bacteria; phylum Actinomycetota; class Acidimicrobiia; order Acidimicrobiales; family Aldehydirespiratoraceae; genus JAJRXC01. The sequence goes on along the minus strand of JBDQKM010000011.1, from coordinate 12,416 downwards.
ATCTGACGGATGATCTCGACCCCGCAGATCTCATCGCCGTGGATCGCCGCGCTGAGCCACATCGTTGGGCCCGGCGCGGCACCGTGCACGGCCACGACGGGGATCGACATCCAGCCCCCCGAGGGCAGCTTCGCCGGTCGCAGCTCCATCTCGGTGCGGGTGCCTGGTTCGAGCACGTGGCCGGCGATGGTGCGTGGATCATGTGCGGTCATCGGGGGCCCCCGTAGTACGACTTCGTCGGGTCGATCAGGAACCGCTTCCGCAACGCAGCCCGCCCGATGAGCATGCGAAAGCCCATCTCGTCGCGGTTCGCGAGGGTCAGGTCGATCGGGAAGCGCTGGTCCAGCACGTCGAGCGTGGTGCGGATCACGGGGCGGTTCTGGACCACACCGTTGGAGCTGCGGATCCGTCGGTACTCGAGGACCGGCGCAGTGACGCTGACGGCGTTGCGGGCCGACCGCTGTTCGGGGTGGATTCCGAAGCGCACCCAGCGGGCGTCGCCCTCGGTGAACTCCTCGAGCTCGAACGCGTGGAGCGCCGAGGTCCGGGCCCCGGTGTCGATCTTGGCCTTGAGCCGGACTCCGCCGAGATCGCCGAGCGTCACCCACTCGCGCCAACCGATGATGGGCTTCTGAACCCCGGAACGGCGCATTTCGCCATGCTACGGCGTCGCCCGAGAACGGGTCGCGCCACGCCTCGCTGATGTTGTTGGCGCCCCTCGCCTCCTACACTGACGGCCACGCGAAGGGGAGTGACATGTTGCTTGCAGATCTTGCGGCCGACTATCCGTACTGGACCACGCGGGTGGGCGTCGGGGTCGGGCTGATCCGGGTGGTCGTCGGTGTGACCCTCGCGGCCCACGGCTACGCGAAGTTCTTCAAGGGCGGCAAGATCGCGGGTACCGCGGGCTGGTTCGACTCGATGGGGATGCGGCCCGGCAAGCTCCACGCGTATCTGGCCGCGTCCACCGAGGTCGGAGCGGGCCTGCTCTTCGCCGTGGGTCTCTTCACTCCGCTCGCCGCCGCGGGCATGGTCGGATTGATGGTCGTGGCCGGGTGGACCGTGCACCGCCACAACGGCTTCTTCATCGTCGGCGAGGGGTGGGAGTACACGTTCATCCTGGCCGTGATCGCCGTCGGCATCGCGACGACCGGACCGGGCCAGTACTCACTCGACTACGCCTTCGGGCTCACCGATCAGGACTTCGACGGGATCACCGGTCTGCTGATCGCCGGTGTCGGCGGCGTGCTGGCCGGGGTCGCGCAGATGGCGATCTTCTATCGGCCGCCGAAGTCCGACGCCTGATCAACGGGCCAACGCCACGGTCCGGTCGAGATGGGCCCGGACGTCGGCTGTGAGTTCCTCGGCATCACGGCCCACGCCGTCGATGAACGAGGAGTTGCGGCGCTTGTTGAAGACGGTGCCGAGGCTGAAGATCCCGGCGTGGACGCCGACGCCCTCGTCGTGATGCAGCGCGCCCTTCGGGTCGAGCATCTCATCGGGTAGGTAGGGGTGGTGCGGGCGGAAGCCGGTCGCCCAGATCACCGTGCGGAACCGGACCGCGTCGAGCGAGAGCACAGGGGGACCCAGGGTCGTTCGCTCGGGTCGGTGGGCCGCCGACAGTTCGCGGTCCAGTCCCGATTCGGTGGCGTGGTCGTCGCATCGCTGGAGCATTCGCTCCTGCTTCAGGTCAGCGCTGCGGACGACGTTGGCCAGCGAGCCCGAGATCTGCAGGGTCGTGCCGGCGACACCGGCCAGGCGGCCGACGATCTCGACGCCGGCGGCGCGGAGCTCGCCGAGGCCGAGGTTGCGACGTTCGGGTGAGCCGACGAGTTGGAGCGAGGGTGTCCGCCGGGCCTTCCGCGGGTCCTCGACGTCGCCGATGTGCTCGTCGAGGATGCCCAGCTTCTCCAGCCACCAGTGGATGTCCATGCCGCGGTAGCGGCGCGGGAGCCGGACGTGGTTGCTCACGGCGAGGGTGACGTCGATGCCGGCTCGGGCGAGCTCGTCGGCGAGCTGAGCTCCCGACGCCGATGCGCCGACGACGAGCACCGGCCCCTCGACGTCACTCGGGTTGCGATAGTGGATGGGCGCCAGGTGCCGGGTCCCGACGGGGAAGTCCCTGGCGAGCGCGGGGATGTTCGGTGTGCCGCAGGCGCCGGTGGCGATCACCACAGCGTTGCTCGCGATGCCACCGGTGGCGGTGCGCAGGGCGAAGCCCCGACCGGTCGGGGTGACGGATTCGACCGTGGTCTCGTGCCGGACCGGCGCATCGAACGAGGCCCGGTACGCCGCGAGGTGGTCGCCCACCTCAGCGGCGGTCATGTAGCCGTCGGGGTCCGGTCCGTCGTAGCGGAACCCGGGGAGACGACTCATCCAGTTGGGGGTGAGGAGACGAAGCGAGTCCCAGCGTTCCGTGCGCCACGCGTTGGCCGTGCTGCCCCGCTCGAGGACGACATGGTCGATCCCCTTGCGGGTGAGGCAGTGGCTCATGGCGAGGCCGGCCTGGCCGGCCCCGATGATGGTGACGTCGGTCCGCATGGGACTCGCTTCCCTTCTCGTGTCTCGGATCGGACGGATCAGACGACCTCGACGGAGACGGCCGTCGGGTTCGTGATGATGTCGAACACGGCCGAGCGCTTCTGGCTCTGGGCCACGATCGCCTCGACGGTCGCGTCATCGGTGTCGGCGTCGATGTCGTAGGCGACCCGGACCGACGAGAATCCGTTGCGGACGTCGGGGTCGATGCCCAGGATGCCCTGCATGTCCATGTCGGCCTCGAGGTTGGCGGTGACCGAGTTGAGCTTCACGCCCCAGTTCTGGGCGATCGAGGCGATGCCGGCGGTGAGGCAACCGGCGAGCGCCATAAGCGCGAGCTCGGGCGGCGTTGCGCCACCGTCGGCCGCCCCGAACAGGCTCGGGTGGTCGCTGACGACGGTGTGGGGGCGGGCGTGCGCCTGCTCCTCGCCGAGGCCGAAGAAGCCGTCGACCGTGGTCGACGCCTGGTTTCCGTCGACCCATTCGCTGGCCGCGCGGAAGGTGAACTGGGCGGCGGGCGGGGCGCCCGTGAGCACCTCCCGGGCGTGGAGCAGATGCTCCACGTCGACGCCGTTGATCTGGTTGGTGGGTTCGGTGATGGTCATTGGATTGCTGCTTTCTTGGTTGGTTGGTTGGTTGGTTGGTTGGTTTGGTTTGCTTGGTTGGCCCCGTCAGTCGGTCTTGCGACCGATGACGTGGGTGAGCTCGTTGACGAGGCGGTACGAACCGTCCGCGGCCCGGTAGGGGTCGAGGGTCGGCATGAGGAGATCGCGCAGGCTCTCCTCGCCGAGATGGTCGAGGGCCGGCTTCTGGAGGCCGGGTGAGCGCAGCGCCTGCCACATGACATCGGCGTCGGGCATCTCGTGGACGGCCTGGGTGGCCCCCCGCTCGATGACCTCGAAGCCGGCGTCGGCGAACATCGACTCGGCCACCCCGGGCGATCCGATCGACGCGAGGCCGATCATCTCGTCCTTGGTGGATGCGGTCGCCCCTCCGAGGGCGATGAACATGTCGCGGAAGTCGAGCGTCTCGCCCGGCCCCCAGAACGTGACAGCGATCATGCCGCCGGGCTTCATCACCCGGTTGGCCTCGGCCATGGCGACCTCGCAGCCGCCCCAGATCCCGTTGAAGCTCGTGATGGCGTCGAAGCGCTCGTCCTCGTAGGGGAGGGCGAACATCGAGCCCGCGTCGAAGCGTCCGGCCGGGGTACGGCGGCGGGCGATCTCCAGCAGTTCGACGGAGGCGTCGAGGCCGGTGACCGTGGCCCCGCGGCGGGCGGCCCGGGCGGTGGCGTAGCCCGACCCGCAGGCGAGGTCGAGCAGGTCGGTGGTCTCGTCGACGCCGATCGTGGTGAAGATGTGCTCGGCGGCGTCGCGGCCGTAGGGCTCGAACAGGTAGGCCCAGTCGAGGGCGGCATGGCCCCAGGCGGCGCCGGCTTCCTTCCAGCCGTCGTCGGGGGCCTCGGTGGTGTGGTCGAGGGTGTCGGTGTTCGTCATGGGGCCCATGCTGCGGATCGCGGGCCGGTGAGTCTTGAAGAAGGTCTGGAGACGTTCTGAAGATCATCTCCACATGGTCTTCATGACTCGTTTCGCCTGGTCAGGCACGGTGAGCGTCATGACGAACACCACCGCTCCCCAGCACTCCCTGATCACCATCGACGGCCTCTACAACGGTCCGGCCCGCACCGGTCATGGCGGCGTGTCCGGCGGGCGCTTCGCCGCCGTCGTGAACCCCCGGGCGGCCACCGTCCGATTCCTCGCGCCGGTTCCGCTCGACGAACCCCTGGGCGCGACCCGCCAGGGCGACGTCGCCCACGTCGTGGGCCCGGCCGGCCCGGTGGCGACCGTGTGCGCGCTCGCACAGCCGGTTGAGACCGGCCCCTTCGGGCGGCTCTCGCGGGCCGATGTCGCGATGGCTCGGGCCGGGTGGCTCGACGGACGAGATGGGGATCACATCGCACCGACCTGCTTCGCGTGCGGCCACGAGCGCGACGACGAACGTGGGCTGGATCTGCGGCCGGGACCCGTGCCCGAGTCGGCCCTGTTCGCGTCGGCCTGGTCGCCGGCCATGACCGGCGAGGTGCCCGACTGGATGGTCTGGGCCGCCCTCGACTGCCCGAGTGGCATCCCCGCTATGGCGAAGGTCGAGCTCGACCAAGCCGTGGTCACCGCCGAACTCTTGCTCGAGATCCGCGACCGGATCCGCGGCGACGGCGACTACCAGCTCGTCTCGCGGCGCATCGGCGGCGAGGGCCGCAAACACACGACCGAGGCGGCGCTCGTCGACGAGCGGGGTCGGCCGGTGGCGGTGGCCACGGCACTGTGGCTGACCGTCCCTATCCAGGTGATGCAGCCGGAGCGCCGACCGGCGGCTCTCGCAGGCTGAGGTAGGTTCCGCTGATGCAGGCTCGCTGGGACGGCTTCGAGTTCGATACGCGTACTCGCCGGCTCACGGGTCCTGATGGCGAGATCCATGTCGAACCGCAGGTGTTCGATGTCCTCGCGGTGTTGATCGCCGAGCGCGATCGGGTCGTGACGAAGGAGGAGATCCTCGATGCGGTGTGGGGCGACCAGTTCGTCTCGGAGTCGGCGCTCACCACCCGCATCAAGGATGCACGCCGCGCGGTCGGTGACGACGGGCGCACACAGCGCTACATCCGCAACTCCCACGGACACGGGTATCGCTTCGTGGGTGAGGTCGCCCCTGCCTCGGTGCCGTCGGGGTGCGTCGCGGCGGCCAACTCCCTCGCCCGCGAGATCACGGTCGACGACGAGTTCCCGTTCGTCGGTCGGCTCGCGGAGATGGCCGAGGCGATGCAGGTGCTCTCTACGGCCGACCGGCGGGCGGTCCAGCTCTTCATCGGTGGCGTCGCCGGCGCCGGCAAGTCGCGGTTCGCCGTCCAGGTGCTCCAGGAGTTGCAGCGCGACGGTCGCATCGTGTGCGCAGGTCGCTGCGAGGAACAGGTCACGTCGGCACTCCAGCCCCTGCGCGATGCCATCGCCCAGCTCGCGGCTCAGCATCCGGCGCAGATCGCCGACTGGGGCCGCGGGGTCGAGGGACCCCTCGTCTCCATGATTCCGTCACTGGCGGGGTTCCTCCCGTTCGATCCGGTCCCGGTCGACGCGTATGCGGGGATCGACGTGTTCTTGTCGGTGTTCGACCGAGTCGCCGACGAGGCGCCGCTCGTTCTGCTGATCGACGACGTGCAGTGGTCCGACGAACCGACCCGTGGGCTGCTGAGCCGGGTGCAGCGCCGGCTGGCGGACCGGCCGGTCGCCACGGTGCACACCTTCCGCTCGAGCAGAGGCGACCTGCCGGGCGAAGTCGATCGGTGGATCCGAGAGCAGAGCCGGGCCGAGTCTGTGGCCCGCTTCGATCTCGACGGGCTCGCCTCCGACGACGCGGAGCACCTGATCCGATCCGTACTCGGCCACGCCGCGGATGCGGCGAGCGTCATCGAGACGACCGAGGGACACTGTCTGTTCCTCACCGAGAGCCTGCGTGACCTCCAACACGGTGCGGAAACGTCGCGGTCGGTCACCGAGCTGGTGAGCACCCGTGTCGAGCGCCAACCCGAACCCGTGCGCCGCATCATCCAGGCCGGCGCATTGCTGGGCCCCGAGTTCGCGTTCTCGGTTGCCGCCGATGCCGCAGACCTCGCACCGGTCGACGCGCTGGCGTCGATCGCTGACGCCATCGACGCGGATCTCCTTCACGAGACGGCCTCGCCAGAGCGCTTCCGCTTCTCCCACCAGCTCGTGCCCGAGGCCATTGTCGGTGCCATGGGCCGCCAGGAACGAGCGCTTGCCCATGCTCGGTGCGCGGAGGCCCTGGACACGGCTGGAGCCGCCGCGACCGAGGTCGCACGGCATCGCCTGGGCGCCGTTCCGCTCGTCAGCCTCGACCGATCGGTGGCCGAAGCCCGGTCGGCTGCGGCGTCCGCGGTCGAGGCAGCACAGTTCGACCGGGCCATCCGGCTCCTGGCTCGTGTGCTCGAGGTCGGCTTGCAGACCCGTGCCCGGGCCGAGGTGTTGCTGGCGATCGGTCAGGCGACGGTGGATCGGGGCAACTGCGGTGAGGGTGTGAAGTTCTTCGAGGAGGCGGCTGATCTCGCTCGGCGCAACGGTTGGCCCGACCTGTTCGCCGACGCAGCTCTCGGCCATTGGGGACGAAGTCCGTTTCGACGGTTGAGTGACCGCTCGACGCTCGCGCTGCTCGACGAGGCCGACGCGATGCTCGGTCCCGAGCCCTCGGTGCGCAAAGCTCGCGTACAGGCCAAACGAGCCGCGTTCTCGTTGTTCTCGACCCGCCTGAGCGGGCGTCGTCGCATGCTGGACCGAGCTCTGGCCCTGGCCCCCGGTGCCGAAGGCGACGACCTCATGGAGCTGCTCGAGTCGGAGGCGGTGATCTTCAGTTGCCCGGCGGGGGTCGACGAACTCGACCGCATCGACCCCCAGATCGAGGCGCTCCGCAACGCCCGTGCCTCGTACTTCGCCGATGCCGCCGCTCCGGAGACGAGGCTCCTTATGCGGGGACGGGGCCGGGAACTCCGTGCCGTGCTCGCCGTCGACGAGACCCGCACCCGCAGCCAGCCGATCACGGAATGGCGCAACGCGGTGACCGACTCGACGATCGCAACATTCGAAGGGCGGTTCGACGCGGCCTACGCCCATTGTGATGAAGGCGGGGCGATCGGCGAGCCCTACTGGGGCGAGTCCACCGTCGCGCTGCACGCCATGGGTCTGCTGTTCGTCGATGCCGTGTCCGGCCGGTGGGAGCGAGCGGTCGATGCTCTGGCGCCCTTGGCGGCGGGTGGCCAGGTGCAGGTGATGGTGCCCGCGCTTGCGTGGGCCGCAGCCGGCGCCGGCGATCTGGATCGAGCCCGGACCGTGCTCGCTGGATTCCGACCGCGGAATCTGGGCTGGTTCGGCGAGCACATACTCGGTGGCAACTCGTTGATCGCGGCGGGCGAGGCAGCCCTGCTGGTCGACGACGAGCCGCTGATCCACGCGGCGCGGGTGCAGCTCGAGCCGTTCGCGGAGTTGGTGCTCGGCGTGCCGTGGGCATGCAGTTTCGCGGCGGGCGACACGCTGTCACGCCTCGCCGTTCGGCAGGGCGACGAGGCGGCGGCCGAAGAGTTCAGAACGACGGCGAGGTCGCGCTACGAGAGTCTGGTCGCCCCCGCGTTGCTGGCACGGATCGACGCCGCCTGACGATCCCGGAACCTCAGATCATGGAGCGGGTGACGAGAATCGAACTCGCGTATTCAGCTTGGGAAGCTGATGTTCTACCATTGAACTACACCCGCAGGAGAGCCGATCGTAGCGGCTGCTCCTCGTGTCGCACTACCGGTCAGCCGGCGGGGACGAGCTGGATCTCGAGTTCGATCGAGACCTTGTCGCCGATGAGCATGCCGTCGACGCCGAGCGGGGCGTTGAAGTCGATCCCGAAGTCACCGCGGGAGATGTCGCCGCTGGCACTGAACCCGGCCCTCGTCATCTCGTAGCCGTCGACCGCCACCCCGTGGAACTCGAGGTCGAGGCTGACGGTCTTGGTGATGCCGTTGATCGTCAGTTCGCCGTCGAGCGTCGACTCGCTGACCGCTGTGGAGCGGAACGTCATCGTCGGGTGGGTGTCGGTGTTGAAGAAGTCGGTGCTGGTGAGATGGGCGTCGCGGTCGGCGTTGTTGGTGTCGACGGACGACAGGTCGATGGTGGCGGTCACCTGGGTGTCGGCGAGGTTCTCGGCGATGGTGGCGACACCGTCGAACGAGTTGAACCGGCCACGGACCTTCGAGAGGCCGAGATGGCGGACCGAGAAGCCGACCTCGCTGTGCGCGGGCTCGATGGCCCAGGTGCCGGTGGTGAGATCTCGGGTGGGGGTGATGGTCATTTCAGGGCGCTCCTCCGGGCTCTGGCCCGTCGTGATGGACCACCGGGATGGTTGAATATTGAACTATATATACTTCAATTTTGAACTATGTCAACCCCTGGGGTAGGATTTTTCGATGACCGAACCCCGATGGCTCGACCCGCTGGAGATGCGGATCTGGCGTGGCTTCCTCGAGGCCTCGCTTCGGGTCGACCGGCGCCTCGATGTTTCACTCAAGGAGGCAGCGGGCCTGACCCTCGAGGACTACGAAGTGCTGGTCGCGCTCAGCGAGAGCGAGGGGCGCCGGTTGCGCATGAGCGAGTTGTCGGCGTGGCTGCTGCACTCACAGAGTCGTCTGAGCCATCGCATCGATCGGCTCGAACAGCGGGGCCTGGTGCGTCGCGAGAAGTGCCCGAACGATGGGCGTGGTCTGCTGGCCGTGCTCACCGACGACGGGTTCGCCGAACTCGCGGCAGCCGCGCCCGGCCATCTCGGTGATGTGCGTGCCGCCCTGATCGATCTGATCGAACCCGCAGAGCGCGAGGTCGTCGCCAACGTGCTGGAGCGGATCGTCGCGGCGAACCGCGACCCCGATGATCAGACCGGCAGCGGGCAGGCCGCGAGGTCGTAGGTCTCGATGCGGCGGCGCAGGGTGTGGACGAGGAGCCCGACGGCCAACAGGCCGACCACGGGCTGCACGGGCGCCCACCAGCTCAGCGCGCCCGAGGTGCCCACGAGCGCCACGACCGCCTGGTTGCAGACCGGGCAGCCGACCGCGAGAAACGACACGAAGCCGCCCCAGATCGTGCGGGTCTGCTCGGATTCGTCGCGTGTGGTCGACTCGTCCGGGCGTATCGCGAAGATGGTGCCGATCAGACCGGCGGTCACGGCCAGGATCACGTAGTCGATCGGCCGAGGCTCGACCGGGCGCCCGAAGATCGAGGTGTTGAGCAGGTCGGAAGGGATCGCGATCACGAGCGCGGCGATGACCGAGTAGGGGATCGCCCGGATCCAGGTGGCGGGCGGAAGCGCCCGCAGCTGCTCCACCACCCCGATCAGCCGGCGACCGGGGTGCGCCACTCGACCGTGGTGCCGCCGTCGGGATGCGCGGCCACCCAGAAACTCCCCCGGGTGAGGCGGGCCCGCTCGGCGAGGTTGGTGTGGCCGCTCTGGCGGGACGGCTGCTCAGGCATTCCGATCCCGTCGTCACTGACCAGCACGGTGACCTCACCATCCCGGACCGTCACCTCGACTGCGGCGGCGGATGCTTCAGCGTGACGGGCGACGTTGGTCAGGCTCTCGCGGGCGACCGCGAGCACGTGTTCGTGGAGTTCGGCCGGGATCCGATCGACCGGCCCGTGGAATGCCACCGACGGCTCGAAGCCGAGCGATGGGATCAGGCTCGTGGCGATCTCGACCACCCGCACCCGCAGATCGTCCGCCTGCTTCTCGTTGCGGATGTCGAAGATCAGTGCCCGAATGGAGCGGATGACGTCGTCGAGGGTGTTGACCCCGGCCTCGACGCGGGCGGCCTGCTCGGGGTCGGCGATCGTCGCGCCGGCCGCCTGCAGGCTCATCCCCAAGGCGAAGAGCTCCTGGATCACCGTGTCGTGCATGTCCTTGGCGATGCGCTCGTGGTCCTCGGCGAGGATGCGGCGCCGGGCCGAGTCGATCTGTCGTTCCTCCGACGTGACCAGGTCGGTCACGTCGCGCACGGCGGCGATCACCAGGTCGGTGCCGAGCGGCGACAGCGAGATCTGCACGGGGAACACGCTCCCGTCGGCCCGTTGGGCTTCGAGGCGGAGCCCGGCTCCCATCGTGCGGCGCTGGGGCTTCTCGTGGAAGCCCTCGCGCAGGGCCTTGTGGCCGGTGGCGAAGCGTTCGGGCATCAAGACGTCGACCATGAGCCCGACCATGCCCTCGGCGTAGCCGAACATGCGCTCCGCTTCGAGGTTGGCGAGCCGGATCGTGCCCGTGGCCTCCACCAGGAGCATCGCGTCGGGCACGCTCTCCCAGATCCCCCGGGCGTCGAGGTTGGTGAATGCGTCGCCCACATCCCCACCGTATCGACTATCCGGCCTTCGAGAGGCCGGGACGTTCGACCCTGTGCGCTCACCCGGTCGGCGGTGAAGGTGGACGGACCGAGGAAAGGAGCCGACGATGTGGAAGCCGGTCTCACTACGACGACGTCCCGATCTGGAGCCCACACCGTGGCGCGCCGAGGTCTCCGGACCGCGGGTGCTCATCGAACACCACGACAGCTCCATCGGGGTGGCCGTGAGCAACCTCCTCGCCGCCGAGGGCTATGCCGTCAGCAACCGCGGCGGACCCGATGATCGCCAGAAGCATGTGTGCCCGTTGGTGTCGGGCGGCGACTGTCCGCAGGCCGACGAGGCCGACGTGGTGTTCTTCGGTCTCGACATCTCCGATGAAGGCGATCGCGAGATCCTTCGTTCCTGGCGGGAGCGCCACGCCGACATCCCGGTCATCGTCGAGATGCCGGTCTCGCGGATCCCGCTCTACGCGGACGAACTCGAGGGCTGTGTGGCGGTGCCTCAGCCGATGACGCGGGAAACGCTGCTCAGCGCGGTCGGCAAGGCGCTTCGCTGAACGGCGGGTCGGTCAGAGGTACTTGCGCTTCTCGCGTTCCTCCAGCCGGGCCGCCAGCGCTGCCGCTTCGGTCCGGCGGACCATGCCCAGCTTCGCGAGCACGCTCGACACATAGTTCTTGACCGTCTTCTCGGCGATGAAGAGCGCTTCGCCGATCTCGCGGTTGGAGTGGCCCTCGCCGATCAGGTCGAAGACGGCGCGTTCCTTCTCCGTGAGTTCCTGGAGTGCGCCGGCTTCGGTCGAGCGCAGCCGCTGCATCGCCATCCGGGTCTCGGCCGCATCGAGCAGCTGGGCACCTGCCGCGACCTTGCGGATCGACTCGACGAGGTCGTTGCCCCGGATCTGCTTGAGCACATAGCCGGCGGCGCCGGCGAGGGAGGCGTCGACCAGCGCGGCATCGTCCTCGAAGGACGTCAGGATCAGGCACTGGACCTCTGGGTGTTCGCTGCGGATCTCCCGACAGGTCACGATGCCGTTGCTGTCGTCGTCGCCGAGGCGCACGTCGAGCACGGCGACGTCGGGGGAAGTGGCTGCCACCGTCGCGAGCATGTCGGCCGCCGTGCCGGCGTCGCCCACGACCTCCATGTCGGGTTGGGCGTTGACCAGCTCGGCGACGCCGTGACGGACGATCTCGTGGTCGTCGAGCAGGACGACGCGGATCGGGTCGGGACTCATCTCGGTACTTCCCACCGCCGCATTGTCGCGTACCTGGCGAGCGTCTGCGTCGGTCAGTTCGGGATGACGACCGTCGGGCAATGGGGTCGGTGCACGAGTGCCGTGGTGGTCGACCCGAGGAAGAAGTGGCTGAGGCCGGTCCGGCCCCGTTGACCGAGCACCAACAGGTCAGCGGTCTCGGAGCGGTTGAGCAGGACCCAGCGCGGGTCGCCCTCGGCGATCTCACGAGTGATCCGAGACTCGTCGACGCCCAGTTCGCTGCAGACCTTGTCGGCGGTCTCGTTGACCGTGGTGCGAGCGGCGGCCTTCAGCGCTTTGAGATCGAAGCGGTTGACCCCGTAGAGGATCGGTCCGTCGACCGGGGTCTGCCACGCGGCGATGGCGGTGATCTCGGCGTTGTCTCCCGCGTTCTCGACAGCCCAGCGGAGGGCGGCGAGTGAGTTGTCGGAGCCGTCGACCCCCACCACGACGCGTTCGCTGGAACCAGCGGGGACCAACGCGTCGGGGCAGGGGACGATGACGAGAGGGACGGGCGTGTGATCGGCGCAGTGGCGAGCCACCGAACCGATCACGTTTGCTCGCACCGGCCCTCGGCCACGCGTGCCGACCACCAACAGTTCGGCATCACGGGCGACCTCCACGAGCACGGCACCGGCATCGCCGTGGTCGACGATCGGTGGCTCGTGGGGGACTTCGTCGTCGAGTTCGGCGACGAACTTCTC
>JBDQKM010000010.1:0-31412 GCA_040263275.1 Acidimicrobiales bacterium | reverse complement strand
TCGTGGGCAGCACCGGGCTCTTCTGGGAGGACTTCGGCGTGACCCCGCCGTCGGCCCCGATCGTGGTGTCGGTGGCCGACGACGGCATCGTCGAGTTCCAGCTGATCCTGGCCCGCTAGGGCCCGCTGGCTCGCGAGCTCAGTTCGCCCGGTCGTTGCGGTAGCGCCGGATCAGGGCGTTGGTCGAGGGGTCGTGCTCGAGCGGCAGCGAGGTGTCGCTGAGCTCGGGCACGATCGCCTGGGCGAGCACCTTGCCCAGCTCGACTCCCCATTGGTCGAAGGAGTTGAGCCCCCAGACCACGCCCTGGGTGAGCACCTGGTGTTCGTAGAGGGCGATGAGTTGCCCGAGGACCGAGGGAGTGAGCGCCGGCGCCATGATCGTGGTCGAGGGCCGGTTGCCCGGGAAGGTGCGGTGGGGGACCCGCGACGGGTCGGGCTCGGTGGCGGCCACCTCGTCGGCCGTCTTGCCGAAGGCCAACGCCTCGGACTGGGCGAAACAGTTGGCGACGAGCAGGTCGTGGTGCAGGCCGATCCCGGGGACCTCCTCTTCGGTGTGGTCGGGCCGGGCCATCACGATGAAGTCGGCCGGAACGATGGTTGTGCCCTGGTGCAACAACTGGTGGAACGAGTGCTGACCGTTGGTGCCGGGCTCTCCCCACACGATCGGTCCGGTCTCGTAGGAGACTTCGGTGCCGTCGGCGCGCACCCGCTTTCCGTTGCTCTCCATGTCGAGCTGTTGGAGGTAGGCCGGGAACCGGTGCAGATACCTCGAGTAGGGGAGGACCGCCCGGGTGGGGAGGTCGTTGAACGTGCGGTACCAGACCTCGAGGAGACCGAGCAGGACGGGTCCGTTGCGATCGAGCGGCTCCTGTGCGAAGTGCTCGTCGACGACTCGGAACCCTTCGAGGAAGGCCGTGAAGTGCTCGGCACCGATCGCGAGCATGAGCGTGAGCCCGATCGCCGAGTCGACGGAGTAGCGACCGCCGACCCAGTCCCAGAAGCCGAACATGTTGTTGGTGTCGATGCCGAAGGCCTGCACCTCGGGCGCGTTGGTGGAGACGGCGACGAAGTGGGTGGCGACGGCCTCGTCGCCGAGTGCCGCGGTCAACCAGCGCCTCGCCGAGTGGGCGTTGGTGAGGGTCTCCTGGGTGGTGAAGGTCTTCGAGGAGACGACGAAGAGGGTGGTGGCCGGATCGAGGTCGCGGACCGCCGCGTGCAGGTCGCTTCCGTCGACGTTGGACACGAACCGGCAGCGCAGGCGCGGATGGTGGAACGCGGCGAGCGCCTCGTAGGCCATGACCGGGCCGAGGTCCGATCCCCCGATCCCGATGTTCACGACCGTCTCGATCGCTCGACCGGTGTGTCCTGTCCAGTCCCCGTCGCGGACCCGGTCGGTGAAGGCGGTCATCTTGCGCAGCACGCCGTGGACCGCCGGGACGACGTTCTCGCCGTCGACCTCGATCACCCGATCGGCCGGAGCTCTCAGGGCAGTGTGGAGGACGGCCCGGTCCTCGGTCGTGTTGATGCGATCACCGCGCAGCATCGACTCGATGCGCTCCGGGAGACCGGCCCGTTCGGCCAGGGCGACGAGGTCGGAGAGCACCGCCGCGGTGACGCGATGCTTGGACATGTCGATGATCAGATCGCCGACGGGCAGCGTCATCGTGTCGGCCCGTGAGGGATCGTCGGCGAAGAGCCGACGGAGCTCGAGATCGTCGGAACGGGCAGCGTGGTCGGCGACGGCCGACCACTCCTCGCTCATCGTGATGTCCACCTGATCGCCTCCGCGGGCCGAGTCGTCATCGCTGCGCCGCGGCCTCAGTCTCGCGGGTCGCCGCGCCCGACTGGTGCTTCCGGCCCACCGGATCGTCGACCCCGTGCCGGACGGCTCATGAAGAGCGTGCCGGACGGCTCATGGAGACCGCGCCGGACGGGTATCTATCCTCGGGAGCGGACGGAAATGATGCCCACACGACGAACACGAATCGCAGGACTCTCGGCGGCCGTGGGCCTCGCCGCGGTCGTGAACATCGCCGCTCCGTGGGACGGCGATGTCGGTCCGCCGGCGACCCGGGTCGGTGTCGCGGGCGTCGAGCTCGGCGACGAGACCGCCCGTGTCGTCGAACGGGTGTCCTACCGTCAGACCGTCGAGCGGGTCGGCGACGTGATCGTGATCGACGGCGTTCCCCGCGACGAGCTGCAGGGTGAACTGGCCGCCGTCTGGGAAGTCGTCGACGGCATCTGGCCCGCGGCCCACCGCGACGCGCTGGCGCAGCTCTCGGTGGTTCGTGAGGAGCCGCGGGGCCTCGTCGGCGTCGTCCACCCGTCGGCGACTGGCGGCTGGATCCTCAGTCTGGACGTGGCCGACCTTCCCGATCGCGCCCTGCTGGAGGAGACCATCGTCCACGAGCTCTCGCACGTGATCACCCTCGATCGTGCAGTGTTCACCTTCAACCAGGTCGACGACTGTGATGGCGTGGTGATCTCCCTCGGGTGCGCGGCCGAAGGGTCCGTCCTGGCCCGCTACGCCCAACGGTTCTGGCCCGACGACGTCGCGAGCGGCGACGTCGAGCACTTCGTCAACTCCTACGCGTCGACCTCGGCCCACGAGGATCTGTCGGAGACGTTCACCGCGTGGGTGCTCGGATGGCCGGTCGAGGGCGAGGTCATCGACGCCAAGATCGCGCTGCTGGCCGACGACCCGGCGCTTGCCGAACTGGCCGACTCGTTGCGCGCCGAATCCGGATCGCGCGCCGCCGTCGACGTGGGCTGAGGCTCAGCTCTCGGCGAGGCCGAAGTTGCCGCGAGCCGTCTCGAGGGTCTCGTGGACGGTGTCGTAGGGGATGTCGACGATCTCGATCCCCTCCTCTTCCATCACGACGATCCACTCCTCGAGGAGTTCGAGCTCCTCGATGACGATGTCGGCCTCGAGGTCGCCGAACTGGGCGCGCTCGTGGAAGACGACTGCGCCGAGGGTCTCCACGTTCAGGCCGGCGGCGAAGCCGGCCATGATGCCGCCGCCGCCGATCTGGTGCTGACCGCCCTCACGATCGGGATCGCCGTAGCCGGGGCCCCCCTCGAGCTCGGCGGTCTTGTTGGACCCGTTGGCAACCCAGGCGATCATGCCGGCGAGGCCGTCGTAGCCGCTCTCGGTGACGCCGTGCGGGAAGGTGCGGGTGACCTCGCCGTCGTTGAGCTGACGGCCGGTTCCGCCGCCGCCGCCACCACCGTGGCAGCCGGCGCACTGGGCGTAGATCTCTTCGCCTTCGGCCGCGAGGCCACCCTCGGCCGGCGGACGCTCGAGATAGCCGACGTAGTAGATGGCCCAGAAGGGGAGGAACAGGAGCACGGGCATGACCCAGACCGGAATGGTCTTGCGGGCCTTGGCGGCCGCGACCCACGGGGTGTCGGGGACCGGCTCGGGTTCGGGCTCGGGCTCGGCGGGCACGGCGGCCGCGGCGGGGACCGGTGCGGTCGATGCGGGCGCGGCCTCGGCGGCGGGTGCGTCGGCGGCGGCGCCGGTGTCGGTGCTTTCGCCCTTGAGGCGGGCACGGGCCTCTGCGGCCTTCTTGAGCAGATGCTCGGGTACTTCGGTCACCGTCGTCTCCGGTGCGGGGTCAGGACAAGATCTTTAATGCTCGGTCTGCACGCGTACAGACCGTGCGAAGGATAGAGGCAGTGTCGCACGTAGGAGCAACTTGGGGAGGGAATCGGATCCGCGTCAGATTTCCGCGGCGCCGGATTGGGTCCGGGCGACTTTTCCCGTGGTAAACCTTCGCCCAACCCGAGTCGCAGGTCTGCTCGGGTCTACACTTGTGCGTGGATTCACGAGCCTCGTGGATCGACGACTCCAGCAGGAGCCGCTCGTGGTTGCTTTCACCCTCTCCATCGTCATCACCGCCGTCATCGTGTGGGGAATCCTCGCGTACGCGAAGCGACGCCCGGTCGGCCAACCCCACACCTGGGGCGAAGCGATGATGGGTGCCTTCGTGGTGTTCTTCCTCATGTTCTGGGCCTACGGCGTCGTGCCGCACCAGTGGCTCGTCTGGGCGGAGAACGAACTCAACTGGCGTTCCGACAAGTTCCTCCACGGCCCCGGCGGCTTCCTTAAGCCGCAGACCGAGGGTGGCTGGAACCCCATCACGATCAACTACCTCCACCTCGAGCACATCATCGCCGTCGTCATCTACGGCGTGGTGCTCGGCGGCAACATCTGGCTCTGGTCGGTCTGGCAGAACCGGGGCAAGGCGCAGGAGTCGACCGCGCCGGCCCGCTCGAGCTTCGGCCGTCCCCTCGTGAAGGAGGGTGCGGCGTCGTGACCAAGACCGATGCGAATCCTCCGATGCCGGAGTTCCGCGACGACTACGTGCTCCAGGAAGTCGATGCGGCCTGGCTCAGCCAGGCGGTGAAGCCCAAGCAGTTCATCCACATCGACCAGTCCGAGTGCATCATGTGCGAGGGCTGCGTCGACATCTGCCCGTGGAAGTGCATCTTCATGGTGCGCCCCGACGCCATCGACGAGGCCATCGGCACCGAACTCCCGGGCACCGACCCCAACGACCACGTGATCTTCACGATCGATGACGACGTGTGCACCCGCTGCGCGCTGTGCGTCGATCGCTGCCCCACGGGCGTGATCATCCTCGGCAAGATCGGCGACCCCGCCGCCGGCGGCGACGCCCACCAACGAACCAACTCTCACGGCTACGGATACGGAATGCGCCTCGGCTGAGCCGGGCGACGCAGGAGAAAGACGCATCATGGCGAACGACACCGACGAAGAAATCCAGAAGCCGCTCCCACAGCGGATGCAGGACTCCATGTCGCAGCTCGGCGATGACATCGTCTCGAGTCAGGCCTGGAACTCGATCTTCCGTCCCGGCTCGATCTTCCGGAAGGGCTACACCGACAGCCCGAGGAACCGGTCCTACGTGATCATGAACTCGGTGATGTACCACCTCCACCCGGTGAAGGTGAAGCGTCACGCGGTGAAGGTCAGCTACACGCTCTGCCTCGGTGGCCTGAGCTTCTTCCTCTTCATCCTCCTGACCGTCACCGGCATCTTCCTGATGTTCTTCTACCGCCCGACCGCAGCGGCGGCCTGGGACGACATCTACACCCTGCAGACCTCGGTGACCTTCGGCCTCCTGGTCCGCAACATGCATCGATGGGGTGCGCACCTCATGGTGCTCACCGTGTTCCTCCACATGGCCCGCGTCTTCTACCACGGCGCCTACAAGCCACCGCGTGAGTTCAACTGGGTCATCGGCGTGATCCTGCTGATGCTCACCCTGCTGCTGTCGTTCACCGGTTACCTCCTGCCCTGGGATCAGTTGGCCCTCTGGGCGGTGACCGTGGGAACGAACATGATGGGGTACACCCCCGTCTTCGGTGATCAGGTGAGATTCGTGCTGCTCGGCGGCGTCGAGATCGGCACCGACACCCTGTTGCGTTGGTACGTACTCCACGTCCTGATGCTCCCGTTCGTGATCGTCATCTTCATGGCGATTCACTTCTGGCGGGTGCGCAAGGACGGCGGCATCTCGGGTCCGCTGTAGGCCAGGGCTGGGTAGAGACGAGGAACGATGACCGAAGTCCCAGAGCACCTCCGTAAGCGAGCCGAAGAGGCCAAGGCCAAGGCCGCCGCGGCCAAGGCTGCGGCGTCGGGCGACGCCGCGCCGGCCGAGGAAACCGAACTCACCGCCGAACAACAGGAGGCCGCGTCCAAGATCCCGGCCCACCTGCTCGAGCGCTCCAAGGCCGCCAAGTCCAAGGCCGACGGTGGCGACACCGGCGGTGCCGTGGCGACCGCCGCTCCCGCCGCGGCCCCCGCCGCCGCGGCTGCCGCACCACTGGCCACCGGTCCCGGCGGTCACACCCAGCGACTGCTCACTGTCGTCAAGTCGGGTTCGATCCAGGACGTCAAGGCGGTCCCCCAGGACAAGGTCCACGTGTGGCCCCATCTCCTGGTCATCGAGTTCGCGGCGGCCCTGTTCATCACGGCCTTCACGCTGATCTTCTCGATCTTCGTCAACGCCCCGCTGCTCGAACTCGCCAACTTCAACGAGACTCCCAACCCGTCGAAGGCGCCCTGGTACTTCCTCGGTCTGCAGGAACTCCTCACGATGTTCCACCCGATGGTCGCCGGCGTGACCATTCCGGGCATCGGACTCTTCGTCCTGATCCTCGCGCCCTACATCGACAAGAACCCCTCGAACAAGCCCGAGGATCGCAAGTTCGCCGTCTCCTTGATGACGATCCACCTCATGTTCTGGGCGGTTCTCGTCATGATCGGCTCCTTCTTCCGGGGCCCGGGCTTCAACTTCGTCTTCCCCTGGGAAGCCGGACTCTTCTTCGAACTGTGATCAACGACCACTTCGCTGCGACAACTGGGGTCTCCCCCCAGGCCAAGCTGGGTACCACGCCCAGAGGAGGCAAATCATGCTGGTAATCGGAATCATCGTCATCGCCGTGTTGGCGCTCGTCGCCGTGGCCGCCGCCATGCGGTCGCGCCAGACCGACCAGGCCGTCGGCATGCTGTCGCGCGAGACGCGCCAGCGCGACGCCGCGAGCTCCGTGCTGGGGTCCGAAGAGGAGCTCACCGGCAAGCAGGTCGAGAAGGCTGCCGTCATCGAGCGCAAGGCCGCGTCGAAGGAGCTGGCCCTGGCCAACGCCGGCGCCCCTCCGGCCCCCTACGTGCCGCCGGACCCGGAGATCATCGGCGTCACCCGTCGGCAGTTCTTCAACCGCTCGATCGTGTTGATGTTCACGCTCGGCCTCTCCGGCTTCGGCGCCGCCTGCATCGCCTTCCTGTGGCCGCAGCTCGGTGGCGGCTTCGGCTCGGCCATCAAGGTCGGTCTCGTGAGCGACCTTCTCGGCCAGATCCGCGGCGCCAACGGCTTCCTCTACAAGGCTGAAGGCCGCATGTGGTTGACCGAGTACCCCAACGGCGCGATCGAGAAGGCGAACGCCGTCTACTCCGCGAACGAGCTCAGCGGCATGACCGCCGGCATCCAGCTCGGCCTCGACGGTGGCATCATCGCCCTCTACCAGAAGTGCCCGCACCTCGGGTGCCGCGTGCCGGAGTGCGGCACCTCACAGTGGTTCGAGTGCCCGTGCCACGGTTCGCAGTACAACCAGGTCGGCGAGAAGCGCGGTGGTCCCGCTCCTCGCGGCATGGACCGCTTCGCCATGTCCATCGGTTCCGACGGCTCCCTCACCGTCGACACCGGCACCATCATCCAGGGTCCCGCCATCGGCACCAACACCACCGGCCAGGAGGCCGAAGGGCCCAACTGCATCGGTCAGTCCACTCACTAGTAACCTCGCTCCGTTTCCGTCCCGACACTCTCGAGAACCCTTCTTACGCGCATGCTGCTCGCTGCATCCACACAACGAACCATCGGCTTCGTCATCCTGGCGATCGTCTTCATCGGTGGCCTCGTCTACATCTTCTTCAACATCCGATCGGCCAAGGCCGAGGTCGGGTCGGAGATCGAGCTCGCGGCGAACCGCAGCCCGGCACTGCTCGACGAGGACCTCGAGGGCAGGCGGCTCGACCTGGCGCTCGCCGCCAACCTGGCGATGCTCACGATCATCGCCATTGCGCTGCCCTTCTACTGGCTCGGTGAGCCGGGTCGTGAAGACGGCCGCAATGTCGACACGGCCCGCATCTTCACCAACCGTGGTGAGGAGATCTATGTCGAGGGTGCCCAGTGTGTGACCTGCCATGGTTCGGCCGGTGCCGGCGGCGCGGTCACCACCGCGATCACCGACGACGACGGCGGGTTCGTGGCTCAGGTCGTGTGGCGGGCGCCTGCGCTCAACACGCTGATGTCGCGCCACACCGAGGACGAGATCGTCCATGTGCTCAACTTCGGCCGCAACGGGGTCATGCCCGCGTGGGGTGGCGGTGGCGGTGGTCCGCTCACCGACCAGCAGATCGAAGAAGTGATCTTCTACCTCCGCTCGATCCAGATCGAGGAGGAGACCATCCGCTCCGAGGTCGAGGGAGGCGTGCTGCAGGCCGTGCGCGAGTGGATCGTCGAAGAGGACGAACGCTTCACCGACGACTATCTGGTCGCGATCCGCGAGGCAGAGGCGGCCCAACTCGACGCGCTGCTCGCCGTCGAGGGACCCGACGTCCAGTGTGACCACGACGACCTCGAGGCCGACGAACGTGCCCTGTGCGACACGCTCGACGACGCCAATGGCGCGGTGTCCGAGGCTCGCTCGGCCGGTGGCGACCAGCTCGAGGCCGCGGCCATCGAATGGGTGGCCGACGCCAAGGGCATCGCCAACGTGGCCGAAGGCCTCGCCCTGCTCGACGACCCGTCGCTGTCCGATCCGGTCAACCTCAATGCCGACGGGGAGAACCTCGCGCTGCGCTGGGCCGCCCTCGACCTGCTCTCGGATCCCGATGCCGTGCCCAATGTGGAGGACTACTGGCAGTACGGCGAGTTCCTCTTCGCCAACCCGGCCTCCCAGGGCACCTACAGCTGCGCCCGGTGCCACACCTTCGGGTGGAGCTACGACGCCGCCGAGCGTTTCACGGTCCGGGCCAACGGCACCACCGAGTCGATCCTGCCCGACGGCTACGACCAGGGCGGCGGCTACTTCGGCCCACCGCTCACGAGTGAGTCGACCCGCAACCAGTTCGAGACGGCGCGCACCCATGCGACCTTCATCGAAGTCGGTCAGGTCATCGGGCAGGCCTATGGCCGGGGCGGTTCCGGCGGCAACGGCCAGATGCCCGGATTCGGCCCGAACACGGAAGCCGACGCTGTCGGACCGGGCATCGCCAGCGATGCCGAGTTCGACTATCCCGCCTTGCTCACCTCTGGTCAGATCGACGCCATCGTGGCGTTCGAGAGGAACCTCTGATGCAGATGATCGATCTCATCGCCGGTCTCGCCTGGGACCCTGAAATCCGCGGCTTCCTGGCCGTGCTCACCGGAGTCGTCGTCTTGATGGGCTCCGTGTGGTTGATCCTCTCGACCAACAGCGGCACCCGCCTCGGCACGCTCATCGCCTCCGCCGGCTTCTTCGGCTGGATGGCGATCATGGGCTCCGTCTGGTGGATCTACGGCATCGGCTACGCCGGTGACCGTCCCGTGTTCGAAGAGGTCGAGATCGTCGAGGGTGACCTTGGCGGCGCCCATCTCGAGTTCGCGGCCAACGACACCGCCGAGACGCTCTCCTCCGAGCAGTTGCCGAACGCCTACCAACTGGTCATCGGCGCACACGACGCGATCGTGGCCGAGTTCGGCGACGAGGCGTTCGGTCCCGACTGGGAGACCGTGGTTCCGGCTGGCGAACAGGCCCGGGTCTCCGAGATCCGCACGGCCTGGGCCGATTTCGGCGTGATCACCGTCGACGACCTGACCGCCGACCAGATCGAGGGACTCACCGACGCGGAGATCGAGGCGCTCGCGGTCGAAGAAGACGCCAAGAACCAGGCAACCACCCTCTCCGAGCTCGCGGCGGTTGCGCCGTCGATCGTGCCCGACGAGCTCCCCGAGCTCGGCGACTGGCGACTGCTGTCGACCGCCGAGATGGGCGAGGCCCAGGCGTCCGCCATCGCGATGCTGCTCGAGAGCGTCGACTACGACTTCGCCGGCCAGACCGAGTTCAAGATCCTCAACGGGTATGCCTCGGGTGGCAAGGACGGTCTGCCCGACGATCCCAACCGATGGGACCGCATCTACACCCAGATCAAGTCGGCGCTCACCTTCGGCCACCCGACCGGCTACGCCCTGATCCAGGTGCAGGCCGTGACCGCCGAGTCGCTCGACAACCTGCCGGGCACCGCGCCGAAGCGTCCGGTGGCCGACGAGAACGAGCCGGTCGTCTCCGTGATCATGGTCCGCAACCTCGGCAACCTGCGCCTCCTCCCGGCGATGGTCACCATCGGTTCACTGCTTCTCTTCTTCGCCTTCTGCTACATGCTCCACGAGCGTGACAAGGTCGCGATGGCACGCGCCGCCGACGGCGAGGCGTCGTAGGTCGATGCTCGGCCAGTACCTCCCGCTGCTGGCGCTCTTCGCCGTCGCCGCACTGTTCGCCGCCGGCAGCTTCGTGGCGTCGGGGCTGTTCGCGCCGCGCAACCCGAGCGCGGCCAAGCAGGCCCCCTACGAGTGCGGCATCGTGCCGACCAAGGAGACGCCCGAGCGGTTCCCGGTCCGCTTCTTCCTCGTGGCGATGATCTTCATCGTGTTCGACATCGAGATCATCTTCTTCTACCCGTGGGCCGTGGCCCAGGGTGGCCTCGGGATCTTCGGGCTCGTGCTGATCATGGTGTTCTCGTTCGCCGTGTTCGAGTCGTTCGTCTACCTCATCGGCAATGGTGCGCTCGAGTGGGGTCCGATCAAGCAGACCGCGGCGCCGTCGGGGATCACCGCCCCGGAGCGCACGACCCAGACCACCATTCGTCGCGTCGGCCTCGAAGACCGCGCGCCGGCACCGGGCAACGACGCCGAAGAGGCCGCCTGATGTATCTCCCCAAGATCGGCGACACGGCCGACATCGCGGCCGACGGCCTCGGTGGGCTCGAGCACAACTTCATCACCGGCAACGTCGAGAACCTGATCAACTGGGCCCGTCGACGCAGCACCTGGCCGGCCACCTTCGGGCTCGCCTGCTGCGCGCTCGAGATGATGGCGACCGGCGCCGCGCACTACGACCTCGCCCGCTACGGCATGGAGACCTTCCGGGCGTCGCCTCGGCAGGCCGACCTGATGATCGTCGCCGGCCGGGTGAGCCAGAAGATGGCTCCGGTCCTACGGCAGGTCTACGACCAGATGATGGAACCCAAGTGGGTCATCTCCATGGGCGTGTGCGCGAGCAGCGGCGGCATGTTCAACAACTACGCGATCGTCCAGGGTGTCGACCAGGTCGTCCCCGTCGACGTCTACGCCCCCGGCTGCCCGCCGGGCCCCGAGACCCTGATGCACGCGATCTTCACCCTCCACGAGAAGATCGAGAACCAGGAGATCCTGAAGCGGCGCGAAGAGAACGGCGGCGGTGCCGGCATCGTCATCGAGCAGCGCGACGGCCAGACCGCCGGTCTCACCATCGGGAGTTGACGGTGAGGGACGACGAGAACACGGCAGGAGAAGGCGCCGACGCCAGCGCTGACGAGATCGATGCGGGTCCCGACCACGAGACCCGATTCGGCGCGATCGTGACCGACTCGCTGGGCGACGTCGTGCTCCATGCCGACCGCGAGACCTATCTCGACACCATGACCGCGGCCAAAGACGACGGGTTCGATCAGCTGATCGATCTCACCGCCGTCGACTTCCTGGCCTACGCCGCGCCGCGTGACCTGCCCGATGGGCTCGACGCCGAGCGTTTCGAAGTGGTCGTCCAGCTGATCAACCACGAGCGCGGCGACCGGGTACGAGTGCGCGTCCAGGTGCCCGCCGACGAGCCGGTGGTGCCGTCGCTGTTCGACCTGTGGCCGGGCAGCGAGGCCCTCGAGCGAGAGGTGTTCGACATGTTCGGCATCGAGTTCGACGAGCACCCCGACATGAGCCGCATCCTGATGCCCGAAGACTGGGTCGGGTATCCGCTGCGCAAGGACTACGCCGTCGGGAGCATCCCCGTGCAGTTCAAGTCAGCGAGCAATATCCGATGAGCCGCACGGTGCGAAGCCAGAAGGCGACGGGTCAGCGATGACGGCCGAACGAGTGCTCCGGCGCGGCGACGACTCCGCGGTCCTGCGTCTCTCCGAGACCGCGGCGGCCGAGATCGGCAACGATCCCGACACGATGGCCGACGACGAGCGGGTCCTGCTCAACATGGGGCCGTCGCACCCGTCGACCCACGGCGTGCTGCGCCTCATGCTGGAGATGGAAGGTGAGACCGTCCTGCGGTCCAAGCCGGTCGTCGGCTACCTCCACACCGGCATGGAGAAGCAGGCCGAACAGCTGAGCTTCCTCCAGGGGTGCACCAACGTCACCCGCATGGACTACGCGTCGCCGCTGTTCAGCGAGCTGGCGTTCTCGCTCACCACCGAGAAGCTCCTGGGCATCGAGGTGCCGGAGCGGGCCGTGTGGATCCGGATGCTGATGTGCGAGCTCAACCGCATGTCGTCGCATCTGCTCTTCATGGCGACCAACGGCATGGATCTGGGTGCCGTCGGCATGATGATCTACGGCTGGCGCGAACGTGAGGAAGTGCTCCGCTTCTTCGAGATGGTCACCGGTCTGCGGATGAACCACAACTACATCCGCCCCGGCGGTGTGGCCGCCGACCTGCCCGACGGCTGGGAAGCAGAAGTCGAGCGCATCCTCGAGATCACCGAGCCCCGCCTCGAGGAATACGACGTCCTGATGACCGGGCAGCCGATCTGGCGTGAACGGCTCCAGGGTGTCGGCGTGCTCAACACCGACGAGGCGTTGGCGCTCTCGGCCACCGGCCCCCTCCTGCGGTCGACCGGCTACGCCTGGGACCTCCGTCGCGACGAGCCCTATCTCGCCTACGACCAGGTCGACTTCGACGTGCTCGTCGGCACCTACGGTGACTGCTACGACCGCTTCGCCATCCGGCTCAACGAGATCCGCGAGTCGATGAAGATCGTCCGTCAGATCCTCGAGAAGATGCCGTCGGGCGACTATCGCATCCAGGACAAGAAGGTCACCCCGCCACCCCGCGTGCGCATCGACCAGTCGATGGAAGCGCTCATCCACCACTTCAAGATCTTCACCGAGGGCTACAAGGTGCCGGCCGGTGAGGCCTACTGCGCCGTCGAGTCGCCCCGCGGCGAACTCGGCGTCTACATCGTGAGCGACGGCACCTCCACGCCGTATCGCATGCACGTGCGCGGCCCGAGCTTCATCAATCTGCAGACGATGCCCCACCTGATGAAAGACGGCCTGATCGCCGACGGCGTCGCCATCATCTCGTCGGTGGACCCGATCATGGGCGAGGTCGATCGCTGATGGCCCGCTTCTCCGATGCCAACCTCGCGATCGCGAACGAGATCATCTCTCGCTACCCGCGACCCAAGTCGGCCCTCATCCCGCTGCTGCACCTCGCGCAGGAGCAGGACGGTTGGGTCACCGACGACGCCATGCGCCACATCGCCGAGTTGACCGGCACCACCCCGGCCGAGGTCAAGGGCACCGGATCGTTCTACGAGATGTTCAAGTTCCATCCCGTGGGCAAGTACATGGTCAACGTCTGCACGAACCTGTCGTGTCAGCTGCTCGGCGGCGAGGAACTCCTCGAACACGCCGAGGCGACGCTCAGGGTGAAGGCCGGCGGCACCACCGCCGACGGCATGTTCACCATCGAAGACGTCGAGTGCATCGCGGCCTGCACCGAGGCCCCGTGCCTGCAGGTCAACTATCGCTACAAGCTGCGGGTCTCCAACGACGACTTCGACCAACTCATCGACGACCTGCGTCACGGCCGCACCGACATCCCGGACCACGGCACACTCGCCACGGTTCGCCAGTCGATTCCGGCCGAGGCCGGCGCGGGCATCGTGCCGCCCGAGGAAGCCCGCGAGGCGCCGGTGTGGCTGGCCCGCAACGAGGTCGAATCGACCGACGGCGGAGGTAACGCCTGATGCCGACCCACGCCTACGTCCCCCACGCGCCCGGCTATGTCGACAACGACGGCCCCAAGATCGTCACCTCGCGGTTCCCCTACGACGACTCGTTCACCATGGGCCGGGCCGAGGCGACCGGCGCCTACGACGGCCTCCGTGCCGCGCTCGACCGCACTCCCGCCGAGGTCCACAACGAGGTTCGCGAGGCGACCGTGCTCGGTCGTGGCGGCGCCGGCTTCCCGGCCGGCGTCAAGTGGGGCTTCATGCCCCCCGGAAAGTTTCCGTACTACCTCGTCGTCAACGGCGACGAGTCCGAGCCCGGCACCTACAAGGACCGCCTCCTCATGGAGCGCGACCCGCACCAGCTGATCGAGGGCTGCCTCATCGCCTGCTACGCGTTGGGTCTCGCTCAGTGCTTCCTCTACGTGCGGGGCGAGATGGCGTTGGCGCAGGAGCGGATCGCCGATGCCCTCAACGACGCCTACGCCAAGGGCTACGTCGGCAAGAACATCCTGGGCACCGAGTTCAGCGTCGACATCACCCTCACCTGGGGCGCCGGCGCCTACATCGTCGGCGAGGAGACCGCCCTCATCGAGAGCCTCGAGGGCAATCGCGGCATGCCGCGACTGAAGCCGCCCTACTTCCCGGCCGCCATCGGCCTCTACGGGCAGCCGACGATCGTCAACAACGTCGAAACGCTCGCCAACCTCCCGTGGCTGATGAACAACGGGGCCGCCCAGTACAAGACCTACGGCTCCGAGGCCTCCCCCGGCACTCGCCTGGTCGCGGTGTCGGGCCATGTCCAGCGTCCGGGCGTCTATGAGATCGAGCAGGGGGTCACCACCTTCCGCGACCTCTTCTACGGCGACAACTTCTGCCAGGGCATCCGCGAGGGACACGAACTCAAGATGTTCGTGCCCGGCGGCGGCTCGGCCCCGTGGTTCTTCCCGGAGCAGGTCGACCTCCCACTCGAGGCGAAAGACGTCGGTGCGGCCGGATCGATGCTCGGGTCCGGCGCCATCATCGTGATGGACGAGACCACCGACGCGGTCAAGGCCGCGCTGCGGCTGGTGCGTTTCTACGCTCGCGAGTCGTGCGGCAAGTGCACGCCGTGCCGTGAGGGCACCACCTGGGAGGAGCGTGTGCTCCAGCGCATCCTCGACGGCGAAGGACGTCCGAGCGACATCGACATGCTGCTCGACATCGCCGACAACATCTCGCCCGGTCCGTATCCGAACGCGGCTGATCCGTCGCAGGGCCTCGAAGCCGTGCCGTTCCCGCCGAAGCAGACCACCATCTGCCCGCTGGGTCCGTCGTCGGTCGCCCCGATCACCTCGACGATCCGGCGCTTCCGCGACGAGTACGAGGCGAAGATCACCAAGCGCGACAGCATTCCCGTCAGCGCCGCCCCGGTGATGGTCGAAACGATGGAGAGCCAAGCATGACGGCGACCGATCCGGCTGTGAGCACCGTCTCGGTCACCATCGACGGTGTCGAGATCAAGGCCAACCCCGGCGAGCTGCTCATCGACGCGGCCGAACGCCACGGCACCTACATCCCCCGCTTCTGCCACCACTCCCGCATGAACCCGGTGGGCATGTGTCGGATGTGTCTCGTCGAGGTCGACACCGGCCGTGGCCCGGCGCTCCAGCCGAGTTGCATGGCCCCGGTGGCCGACGGGATGACCGTCGAGACCGAGACCGAGACGGTGAAGAAGGCCCAGGACGGCGTTCTCGAGTTCCTGCTGATCAACCATCCGCTCGACTGCCCGGTCTGCGACAAGGGCGGCGAGTGCCCGCTGCAGGACCAGACCATGGCCTATGGCCCCGGCGAATCGCGTTTCGTCGAGGAGAAGCGCCACTACGAGAAGCCGATCCCGATCAGCGACACCGTCTATCTCGACCGTGAACGCTGCATCCTCTGCGATCGCTGCACCCGCTTCGCCGACGAGGTGGCCGGCGACACTCTGATCCACTTCATGGATCGGGGCAACAACACCCAGGTCAACACCTTCCCCGACGAGCCGTTCGCCTCCTACTTCTCGGGCAACACCGTCCAGATCTGCCCGGTCGGCGCCCTCACCGCCAAGCCCTACCGCTTCAAGGCCCGCCCGTGGGACCTCGAGGAGACGATCTCGACCGCGTGGGTCGACTCCGTCGGCTCCCGCATCACCGTCCAGTCGTCGCGCAATCACGTGCTGCGGCTCCTGGGCATCGACGCCGATCCCGTCAACTGGGGTTGGCTCTCCGACAAGGAACGCTTCGCGTTCGAGGCCATCAACGCCGAAGCCCGCATCGACCAGCCCTTGGCTCGCGCCACGTCCGGCGAGCTCGAGCCCGCCGGGTGGGCCGGCGCGCTCGGCACGGCCGTCGAGGCGCTCCGCGACGCCGACCCGCAGCGGGTCGCCGTGCTCGGTGGCGCGCGTCTGACCAACGAGGCCCAGTACGCCTGGGCCAAGCTGATGAAGGGCGTCGTCGGCACCGACCATGTCGACGCCCAACTCGGCGACGGGCTCCCGCCGGAGCTGGTGCTCGGTCTGCCCCGGGCCACCATCGACGACGCCTGCCGCCCCGGCGGCACCGTGATCCTCGTCGGGCCCGACCCGAAGGAAGAACTCGGTGCCCTCTTCCTGCGGCTGCGTCACGCGGTCGTCGAGGACGGCGCCAGGCTCATCGAACTCACGCCCCACCGCACCGGTCTGAGCGGCATCGCGACCCACTCGCTGCACCCGCGCCCGGGTGAGGTCGGCGATCTCGCCGCCGCGCTGGCGGCTGCGGTCTCCGGTCCGGCCACGGCCGCCGCCGGTGTCGATGCCGACGCCATCGCCGCCGCCGCTGCGGCCATCGACGGCCCGGTCACCGTGGTGCTCGGGCGGGCCTGTCTGGCCGAATCGGCCGCGGCTCCCGTGGCCGCCGCGCACGCCCTCGCCGCCCTGCCCGACGTCTCGTTCCTCTCCGCACTTCGGCGGGGCAACGTGCACGGTGCGCTCGACAACGGTCTCGCCCCCGGTCTCCTCCCCGGCC
Organism: Acidimicrobiales bacterium; assembly: GCA_040263275.1. Classification (GTDB taxonomy): domain Bacteria; phylum Actinomycetota; class Acidimicrobiia; order Acidimicrobiales; family Aldehydirespiratoraceae; genus JAJRXC01. The sequence continues at coordinate 14,832 of JBDQKM010000010.1, read as the reverse complement.
GCACGACCCTGGCAGCTGGTGCCGGCCGGTTCGCCGACGCGTGGCCATCGGTTCCCTCGGCCGCCGGTCACGATGCCGCCGGCATCCTCGCCGCCGCCAAGGCCGGTGAGATCGACGTGCTCGTACTGCTGGGTTGCGACCCGCTCAACGACGTCCCCGATCGTGAACTGGCCGAAGCCGGTCTCGACGGTGCCTCGATGGTGATCGCGGTTGAGATGCTGCCGAACGACACGGCCGTGCGCTTCGCCGACATCGTCCTCGCGGCCGCCGCGCCGACCGAGTCGAGCGGCACCTTCACCAATCTCGAGGGACGGGTCAGCGTCTGCGAGCAGAAGGTCACCCCGGTCGGCACCTCGCGTCCCGACTGGATGATCGCTGCCGAGATCGCCCTGCGGCTCGGAGCCGACCTCGGGGTCGACTCGCCCGCGGCCATCCGAGCCGAGCTGGCGGCCGTGTCGGCCGTCCACGGTGGTCTCACCGAAGAGGCGCTCGACGCCTCACGGGTCGACGGTCTGTTGATCTCGGGATCGGGCGACATCGAGCTGCCGGCCGCGCCCGACGCGTCCGGCCCGGCCAACGACGCATACTCATTGCGCCTCGTCGCCACCCGCAAGATGTACGACGACGGCGTGACCCTGCGTCACAGCCCGGCCAGCGCCGGGCTCGCCCGTTCGATCCAGGTGCGTCTCAACCCCGTCGACTTCGACAAGCTCGGGGTCGAGCGGGGCACCGTCGTCAAGGTCGAGTCGGGTCGGGGCCACCTCCTCGCCCCGGTCGCGTCCGATGCCGGCGTGCCCGCAGGGTCCGCCGCCATCCCCTTCTCGGTCGACGGCTGGGCCGCCAACTCCCTGATCGACGCCTCGGCGGCGGTCACCGACGTGCGGGTGGAGCGGCCATGATCCTCGGACTCGATCCGCTCTTCACCGACGGCGTCGACATCGGCGACTTCGGGTGGGTGCTCGTGAAGGTCGTCGTGGCCTTCGTGTTCCTGCTCGTGGCCGTGATGCTCAACATCTGGTTCCTGCGCAAGGTCATCGCCGACTTCCAGAACCGCATCGGCCCGAGCGTGGCCGGCCCGTGGGGCATCCTCCAGAGCCTGGCCGACGGCATCAAGCTCTTCATGAAGGAAGACCTGATCCCGGAGAAGTCGGATCGGTTCGTCTTCAAGCTCGCGCCGTATCTGTCGCTCGTTCCCGCCTTCCTCGTATTCGCCATCGTTCCGCTCGGTGGCAACTTCAACGAGACGCAGGTGCTCGAGGACGGCAGCGTCGTGTCCGGTGGCCTCCAGTGGGGCGACAACGTCACCTTCCTCCAGGTGGCCGATCCTCCGGTGGGCATCCTCTTCTTCCTGGCCATGTCGTCGCTGGCCATCTACGGCATCATGCTCGCCGGCTGGTCGTCGGGCTCGAAGTACCCGCTGCTCGGCTCGGTGCGAGCCTCGGCCCAGATGGTGTCCTACGAGGCCGCCCTCGGCCTGGCCATCGCCGCCGTCGTGCTCATGAGTGGCTCGCTCTCGACCAACGAGATCGTGGCCCAGCAGGCGGGGGAGGGGTTCTGGGGCTTCGTGCCCAACTGGAACCTGATCATCACGGGCTTCGTGCCCTTCGTGATCTTCCTGATCGCCGGCACCGCCGAGCTCAACCATCCGCCCTTCGATCTCGTCGAGGCCGAGCAGGAGCTCGTCGGCGGCTTCCACACCGAGTACTCGTCGATCCGGTTCGCCCTCTTCTTCCTCGCCGAGTTCATGAACCAGATCACGATGTCGGCGATCGCGGTCACGCTCTTCCTGGGCGGACCCGCCGGTCCGGTGCTCTTCGGCCCCGAGTGGATCTGGGGCATCGTCTGGTTCTTCGCCAAGACCATGGTGTTCCTCTGGGCCCTGGTCTGGGTCCGGGCCACGCTGCCCCGCTTCCGTTACGACCAGCTCATGGATCTCGGCTGGAAGCTGCTGATCCCGCTGGCCCTCGCCTGGTTCCTGCTGCTCGCCGGTCTCCAGGTCGGCGACGACCGTGGGTGGGGCTGGGAGCAGACCACCGGCTTCGTCGTCGGCTTCATGGCCGTGTGCATCGTGATGGCCGGCCTGCTCATGGCCGCGATCCGCACGGCGCGAGAAGAACGCCTCGAACGAGAGGGAGTCGACCATGGCTGACGTCACCGACTACTTCCGCGGTTTCGCCGTCACCTTCAAGAAGCTCTTCAAGTCCACCGACTCCGGCCGGACGATGACCGTCGACTATCGCGGCGGCAAGGCCCCGGAAGGCAAGCGCGACGACAAGCGCGAGAAGACCGAGCGTCTCCACGGCCGCCACGTGCTCAACCGCTACGAGGACGGCATGGAGAAGTGCATCGGCTGCGAACTCTGCGCCGGTGTCTGCCCCGCCAACTGCATCTATGTCCGCGGCGCCGACAACGACCCCGAAGAGCCCACCTCGCCGGGCGAGCGCTTCGGCTACGTCTACGAGATCAACTATCTGCGGTGCATCCACTGCGATCTCTGCGTGGAGGCCTGCCCGACCCAGGCCATCACCGAGACGAAGCTCTTCGAGTTCTCCTTCACCAACCGCAGCGACGCGATCTACACCAAGGACGAGCTGGTCGTCGGCGACGACGGCAAGCCGCAGCAGCTGCCGTGGGAAGACTGGCGCCCGGGCGACGACGAGATGACGTCCGGCTGGATGCGGGCCACCTCGCCCTCGGGTGATCACCGATACGAGGGCGTCGTGCACTGGGCCGGCGAGCTCGGCTACGGCGTGCGTGAGCCCGAGCAGGGCCAGTCCGGAGGGTCCGACTCGTGACCGGCCAGACGATCACCTTCATCATCGGCGCCCTCATCGTGCTGACCGGCGGCATCGGCGTGGTCGCGTCGAAGAACCCGGTCCACTCGGCGCTCTTCCTCGTCCAGACCCTGATGGGTGTCGCCCTGCTCTTCATCGTGCAGGAGGCCCACTTCCTGGCCGCGGTGCAGGTCGTCGTCTACGCCGGCGCCATCGTCATCCTCTTCCTCTTCGTGATCATGCTCCTCGGCGTCGACAAGGCCGAGGAATGGCAGCTGAAGGAACCGATCGCCGGCCAGCAGCCGCTCGCCCTCGTGGTGGGCGCCGCCCTGCTCGGTCTCGGCGTGGTCACCACGATCATCGCCTCCGACGGTCTGACCGGCCAGGTGCGCGGCGTGGGGGAGAAGGCCCTCACCAGCGACTACACCGACATCGAGCGGATCGGCCGGGTGCTGTTCAGCGACTACGCCCTGTCGTTCGAGATCACCGCCGGCCTGCTGACCATCGCCGTGATCGCCGCTGTGGTGCTCACCCGTTCGGTTGCCGCCGACGACCTCCTCGACGATCTCGAACCCGACTCCATGGACGTCCCCGCCGCAGCCCCCTTCGGCAGCAACGACAGCGACCTTGTCACATCGGTGTCAGACACTCATCACGGCGACGACGACGCGGACGAGGAGGTCGGCTGATGGAGGTCTCCACCGAGTGGTATCTCGTGCTCTCCGCCGTGCTCTTCTCGATCGGCGCGGTGGGTCTGCTGATCCGCCGCAACCCGCTGGTCATGTTCATGTGTGTCGAGCTGATGCTCAACGCGGTCAACATCACGTTCGTGGCCATGGGCGCCGAGCTCAACGATGTCGGTGGCCAGATCGCGGTGTTCTTCGTGCTCGTGGTCGCCGCGGTCGAAGTGGTGGTGGGTCTCGCCCTCGTGGTGGCGATCAACCGGCGCCGGCTCGGTGCCACCGCCGATGACGTCTCGGTGCTGAGGGGATAGGGCGATGGTCGAAGCAGTCTGGCTGATCCCCGCGTTCCCGCTGGCCGGGTTCCTCCTGCTCCTGTTGGCAGGACCGAAGCTCGGTGAACCGCGGGCCGGTTGGCTCGCGACGGGCGCGATGCTCGGTTCGTTCGTGTCGTCGCTGGTGGTCTTCTTCGGCCTCGTGGGCGAGGACGAGCACCATCGTCAATACGTGCAGACCCTCTTCGAGTGGGTCCCGGCCGGCGACTTCCAGGTCGACATCGGCTTCCTGGTCGATCCGCTCTCGGTCACGATGACGATGTTCATCACCGGCGTCGGCGCCCTGATCCACCTGTACTCGATCGGGTACATGCACGGCGATCCGAAGTTCTCGAAGTTCTTCCTCTACCTGAACCTCTTCGCCTTCTCGATGCTGATGCTGGTGCTGGGCGACAACATGCTCCTCACCTTCCTCGGTTGGGAGGGCGTGGGTGCGTGTTCCTACTTCCTCATCGCCTTCTGGTTCACCGACGAGGCCAATGCCTCCGCCGGCAAGAAGGCCTTCGTCACCAACCGCATCGGTGACTGGGGATTCATGGTCGCCATGTTCCTCACGTTCACGACGATCGGGTCCATCCAGTACGTCGACATCTTCGCGGCCGACGCCGGTCTCGCCGAGTCGACGGCCACCGCCATCACGATCCTGCTGCTGGTCGGTGCGGCGGGGAAGTCGGCCCAGATCCCGCTGTTCGTCTGGCTGCCCGACGCCATGGCCGGCCCGACCCCGGTGTCGGCCCTCATCCACGCGGCCACGATGGTGACCTCGGGCGTCTACCTGCTCACCCGCATGAACGGTGTCATCGACGTGTCGGCCTCCTGGGCCCCCACCACGATCGCCTGGGTCGGCGCCGCCACCGCCCTGTTCGCCGCGACCATCGCGGTCGCCCAGAACGACATCAAGAAGGTGCTGGCCTACTCGACCGTCAGCCAGCTCGGCTACATGTTCCTGGCCATCGGCACCGGCGCCTACGTGGCCGCGATCTTCCACATGATCACCCACGCCTTCTTCAAGGCCCTCCTGTTCCTCGGCTCCGGGTCCGTCATCCACGGCATGGACGACGACCAGGACATGCGCCACTACGGCGGCCTCCGCAAGCTGATGCCGATCACCTCCATCACGTTCATCATCGGCTGGCTCGCCATCGCGGGCGTGCCCCCGTTCGCCGGCTTCTGGTCGAAGGACGAGATCCTCGTCTTCGCCTGGAACGACAGCCCCGCCCTGTGGGCCGTCGGCTTCATCACCGCGATCCTCACCGCCTTCTACATGAGCCGCCAGGTCTTCATGACCTTCTTCGGGCGCTACCGCTTCGCCGACGTGCGGGCCGAGGAGATCGAGGAGCTCGCCGCCACCAAGGTGCAGGCCGCCGAAGCCGCGGTCAGCGAGGCCGAAGCCGGTATCGGCGACGCGGAGGCTGCGATGGTCAAGGCCACCGAAAAGCTCGAGAAGGCGCAGGAGAAGCTGGTCACCCGCGAGACCGAGATGGCCGACGTCGATCCGGCCGACGAGAAGGCCGTCGACAAGGCCACGAAGAACCTCGACAAGGCCCGCGACGGGGTCGACAAGGCGCGCGCTGCTGCCGACGAGGCCAACGCCGCGGTCGAAGCAGCCCGTGATGCGGTGCGCACCGCGCAGGCGCAGGTGGCCACCGTCGCTGCGGCCTCGATGTCCGACGCGTCGATCGACTTCGACCTGTTCAACGCGCCCAACGTGGGCGATCTCCCCGAGGACGATCTGCCCGAGGCGGCTCGCGCCCGGCGCGAGTACCACCCCCACGAGTCGCCGTGGCAGATGACCCTGCCGCTGGTGGTCCTGGCCGGCGCGGCCATCGTCGCCGGCGTCATGAACCTGCCGTTCACCAAGGACCTGCACTTCCTCGAGCACTGGCTCGAGCCGGTGCTGCACGAGAGCGAAGCGACGCTGAGCTTCAAGGGCGGCACCAAGTGGGTCCTGGGCATCATCGCCGTGATGGGCGGACTCATCGGTATCGCCGCCGCGGTGGCGGTCTACCTCCAGGGCCGGTACCCCGCCTCGAAGATCGAGCGCCCGATCCTCGCCCGGGGATGGCGCTACGACGAGACGATCTCGGACTTCATGGGTGGCCCGGGCCGCAAGAGCTTCGATCTGGTCGCCTGGTTCGATGCAACGTTCGTCGACGGCGCCGTCAACGGCGTCGGACGGATCGTCCGTGACAGCGGTGGCCAACTCCGACGTCTGCAATCGGGCCTCGTGCGGTCCTACGCCGCCATGGTCGCGGTCGGGGCGATCGCCCTGCTCGTCTGGTTCCTCTCGAGGGCGAACTTCTGATGTCTTCCCTGCTCCTCGCCGCCGAAGCGGCCAACGCCGCCAAGGCCACCTTCCCGGTGCTCTCGGCCCTCGTGCTCCTGCCCGTCCTGGGCGCGGTGTTCCTGCTGCTGTTGCCCAACAGCCGCCCCGAACACTTCAAGCAGATCGCGTTCCTCGTCTCGGCCGCCACCGGCGCGATGGCGGTGTGGGTCCTCACCGACTTCAAGAGCGGCAGCGCCGACTTCCAGCTCGTCGACACCCACACGTGGATCGAGAGCCTCGGGATCTCGTGGACGCTCGGCGTCGACGGCATCTCGCTGTGGTTGGTCGTGTTGACCGGAGCGATCTTCCCGCTCGCAATCGTCGCGATCGACGCCGAACACGACCCCAAGTCCTACTTCGCCTGGCTGCTCGTGCTCGAGGCCGGATGCATGGGCGTGTTCCTCGCCCTCGACCTGTTCGCCTTCTTCGTCTTCTTCGAGATCGTCCTGATCCCGATGTACTTCCTCATCGGCAAGTGGGGTCATGGCGAACGGGCCTACGCGGCCACGAAGTTCTTCATCTACACGATGTTCGGCTCGGCCCTGATGCTCGTCGGCATCCTCTCGTTGGCCTTCCTCAACCAGGCCGAGACCGGCGTGCTCACCTTCAACCTGGTCGAGCTCGCGAACTCACAGGCGATCGCCACCACCACGGCCCGCTGGATCTTCCTTTCGTTCGCCCTCGCGTTCGCGGTGAAGGTGCCGCTGTTCCCGGTCCACACCTGGTTGCCCGACGCTCACACCAACGCGCCGACGGCGGGTTCGGTCATCCTCGCCGCGGTGATGCTGAAGCTCGGTACCTACGGGTTCCTCCGCTTCGGCGTCTACCTCTTCCCCGAGGCGGCCGTCTGGTTCGCCCCCGCGCTCGTCACCCTGGGCACGATCGGCATCATCTACGGCGCCATCGCAGCCACGATGCAACGCGACCTGAAACGCCTCGTGGCGTACTCGTCGGTGGCTCACCTCGGCTTCATCGTGATCGGCACCTTCGCGCTCAACACCGAAGGCATCGAGGGTGGCATCCTGCAGATGGTGAACCACGGCATCTCCACCGGTGCCCTGTTCCTCCTGGTCGGCTGGATCTACGACCGCCGCCACACGCGTGAGATCAGTGAGCTCGGCGGTCTCCAGAAGCCGGCGCCGATCTTCGCCGGGGTCTTCATGGTCGTGATGCTGTCGTCGATCGGACTCCCGGGCCTCAACGGTTTCGTCGGCGAGTTCCTGACGCTGATCGGTGCCTTCGCCGCCCATCGTTGGTGGGCCGTGGTCGCGGCGACCGGCGTGATCATCGCCGCGCTGTATCTGCTCTGGGCCTACCAGCGGGTCTTCCACGGTCCGGCCGAGGGCGACAACGCCACGATGCCCGACCTCACGGTGCGGGAAGGCCTCATCATGGCGCCGTTCCTCGTCGCCATCGTCTTCATGGGCGTCTACCCCAAGCCCGTCATCGAGCGGATGGAACCGGCCGTCGATGCCCTCATCGAACATGTGGAGTTCCACGTCGACGACTTCGCCGAACCGACCGCCGACATCCTCGTGCCGGTCGACGACCACGGCGGTGAGGGCGAAGACGACCACAGCGGCGACGACGCGGAGGAGGATCACTGATGCAGTTCCAGATCGCTGATCCCGTCGAGACCCCCGAGGTCACCTGGTCGGCCCTGGCGCCGGTCGTGGCGCTCGCCGTCGGCGCCGTGCTGCTGATCATGTTCCGCTCGATCGTCAAGCGCATGCCCGACGACCTCAACCGCGCCGCGACCGCGGCGATCGGTCCGGTCACCGTGCTGGGCATGTGGATCGTCGGCGGACTCGTCGGCGACGAAGTGCCGCTCGATGGCGTACGTGACGACATCGGCGAGCCGCTGTTCTATGTCGGCCTGCTGGCCGTGCTCGTGCTTTCGGCGGCCTTCGTGCGTTCGCTCGAGATCGGATTCGATGCCGCCTTCACCGTGGGTGTGGGCCTCATCTCGTTCGTGGGCACGGTGGAGATCTGGACCGACTCGTTCCGGATCACCGGCGAGCCGATCGCCGCGTTCGGCGCCCAGTACGGGGTCGACGGGTTCGCCCTCGTCTTCGGTGGCGTGATCGCCCTCGCGGTCGTCCTCACCGCCCTCCTGCTCGACAACTACCTGCGCCGTGAAGAGATCGACGGCGTCGAGATGTACGTGCTGCTCATGCTGTCGGCCGCCGGTGGTGTGCTGATGGCCGGGGCCAACGACCTCATCGTGTTGTTCCTCGGCCTGGAGACCCTGTCGATCGCCGTCTACGTGATGGCCGCGATGCACAGCCGTCGCGCCGAGTCGCTCGAGGCGGGCCTCAAGTACTTCGTGCTCGGCGCCTTCTCGTCGGCGTTCCTGCTCTACGGCATGGCGATGGTCTATGGCGCGACCGGTTCGCTCAACCTGATCGAGATCCGGGCCTACCTCGATTCCGTCGTCATCCTCGACAACGCGATGCTGCTCGCCGGCTTCGCTCTGTTGCTGGTCGGCTTCGGCTTCAAGGTCGCCGCGGTGCCCTTCCACGCGTGGACCCCCGACGTCTACCAGGGCGCGCCCACTCCGGTCGTCGCGTTCATGGCGTCGGCGGTGAAGGCCGCCGGTTTCGCCGCCCTGGTCCGGGTCTTCTACCTGACGTTCCTCGACTATCGCGAGGATTGGCAACCGGCCATCTACGCCCTCGCCGTGGCCACGCTCATGGTCGGCGCGGTCCTGGCCGTCGTGCAGCGAGACGCCAAGCGCATGCTCGCGTATTCGTCGATCTCACACGCCGGGTTCATCCTCGTCGGCGTCCAGGCCGCCACCGATCGCGGCGTCGCCGCCGTCGTCTTCTACGCGGCCGCCTACACCTTCATGGTGATCGGGTCGTTCGGTGTGCTGTCGATCGTGTCGGGCCGCGGCGACCGCGGCACCAGCCTCGACGATCTCAACGGGCTGAGCGGTCGCAATCCGGCCATCGCGTTCGCACTCACGCTGTTCCTCCTCGGTCAGGCCGGCGTGCCCTTCACCACAGGGTTCGTCGCCAAGTTCGAGGTCATCGGCGCCGCCGTCGACGCCCGTTCCTTCTGGCTCGCCGTGGTCGCGATGATCTCCGCCGTCGTCTCGGCCTTCCTGTACCTGCGCATCGTGTTGTCGATGTATCTCGGCACCGCAGCCGACGACGACCGTGAGCCGATCGCGGTGCACCCGACCGCAGCGGTCGCGGTGGGCGTCGCGTTGGTGCTGACCATCGGGTTCGGACTCGTGCCCGGGCCGATCGACTCGCTGGCCAACGACGCGATCCTCGCGCTGGCCGGCTGATCGATGGAACCCGCCGGACGCGACGATCGCGGGCCGGCACCGGTTTCCTGGGACGAAGCTCGGGAGATCGTCGCCCTCGTCCTGAGTCTGTGTGCGACGTTCATGGCGCTCGGTCCCGTTGCGTTCCGACTCATCGACGGTCAGTGGGATCGCAACGGCCTCCGGTCGGCCCTGCAGGGGTCGGCGAGCCCGTCGACCGGGATCGTCATCCTCGCCGCCGCCGTGCTCGTCGCCACGACCCCTGCTGCGGACGTGACGCCCCGGCTCCGGCGAATCGTCAGCCTCGTCGCCACCATCGTGGTGATCCTGGCCATCGTCCACATCCTCGACCTGCTGTTCGCGGAGTCGGCCGGGGGTGTCCGTCGCTTCTTCACCCGGTTCGCGACCATCCTCTGGCGTCCGGCCCCCACCGCGCTCATGGGCGGCATGGCCGGTTGGCTCGCCCGTCGTGTCGTACCGTTTCCCGGTGGCTGAATTCCGGACGACGGTCCTCCTGGGAGTGCTGGCGGCGCTGCTCGTCGTCGCCGCACCGGTCGCTGCCCAGGACCCCCCGGCGTTCGTCGAACCGGCCGTCTACCTCAGACTGTTCGACGACGCCGACCTCCGCGGGGTCGAGACGCCCGACGACGAGGTCTACGACCTGTTCGTGGCCATCACCGGCAACGCGACGCTCGACGAGCGGATCCGCCTGGCCGCCGAGACACGCGGCTACGTCCGTCGACCGGTGGCGACCACGGGGTTGGTGCGCGTCGACGGCCGCCGGCTCCAGTCCCCGGCCGCGGAGGCGTGGACCGCGATGAAGGCTGCAGCGGCGGCCGACGGGATCTCGCTCATGCTGACATCCGCGTTCCGCGACCTCGCCGACCAACAGGCACTCTTCCGGTCGCGTCTGGGCGGTGGCACGACCGATGCCGCGATCGATCGGGCACTGCGGACCAGCGCCCCGCCGGGATATTCGAAACACCACAGCGGCTATGCCGTCGACATCGGTGAGGTGGGTGCGACCGACGCCGGCTTCGTGAACACCCGCGCCTACCGCTGGCTGTCGGAGTTCGACTTCGCCCGGGCTCGGTTGTTCGGCTTCGTCCCGTCGTATCCGGTCGGTGGTGAGCACATGGGTCCCGATCCGGAGGCGTGGGAGTTCGTGTGGGTCGGGCCCGGCCGGATCGGGTGTGCCACCGGTGCCGCCCCTGTCGCCGGGTTTTGCGACGTGCTCCTCGAGCCCCGGTCGGCCGATGTCGAGTGGCTGGCCGACATCGGGGTGACCGTCGGGTGCGCGCCGGGCCGCTTCTGTCCCGACGACCCCGTCACGAGGGGCGAGGCGGCATCGGCTCTGTGGCGGCTCCACGGTGCGCCGGCCTCCGATGTGCGGGCGCCGTTCGTCGACGTCTACGACTCCGATCACTTCCGCGCCGCGGTCGACTGGCTGTGGGCCAACGGTGTCGTGACGGGGACGACGGGTCAGACGTTCTCGCCCGACGACTTCCTCACGCCGGGCGACGCGTTCGCCCTGGCCCTTCGCCTGCGGGCGTTCGACGACCGGCCTCCCGCCACGGGTCTCCCGGCTCCGCCCGACGGGCTCTTCGACAGCCCGGCCGTCGTCACGGAAGTGGGGGACCTGGGCGACCACATCGATCGGGCCGAGTTCGCGTCGGTGCTGCGCGCCGCCGCGTCACCCGGCGACTCCTGAACTACCATCGTCGTCGATCGGTTCGTGCCCGACGAGGAGTCCCCCGGATGAGTCAGTTGCCGTTGTCGTTGTCGGAGCTCACGCCGGAGTTCGTCTCGGCCCGGTTGGCCGCCGGTGGTCACGATGTGGAGGTGTCGGCGGTCGAGGTCAGCCCGATCTCGGGCTTCGCCGGGATCATGGGCGAGGTCGTCGTCGTCGATCTGACCTACGCGGGCTCCTCCGGCCTGCCGTCGACGATGATCGGCAAGTGCCCCCTCGATGACGACCTGGCCCGGATGTACAACCAGGTCATGAACTCCTACAAGCGGGAGAACGGCTTCTACCGCGATGTGGCCGACCAGGTGCCGATGCGGGTGCCCCGCGCGTATGTCAATGACTACGACGAGGAAGCGGGCCGCGGGGTGTTGCTCCTCGAGAAGATCGAGGGGGAGCCCGGCGATATCCTCTCGCCGCCCGACATCGAGTCGTTCGCGACGCTCGCGGGTCAGCTGGGCACGATGCACGGCCAGTTCTGGCAGAGCCCCGTCTATGGCGACCTCGACTGGGCCATCGACTGGACCCTGCCGTCGCTGCGGCTCGGGATCCCGATCATCCAGGAAGGGTGGTCGGCGGTGCGCCCGCAATGGCCCGACATGGCCTCGGTCGAGATCCTCGACTTCTTCGAACGCACGTGGATCTACGACACGGAGACGTGGCTCGACCGCATCGCCGAGCGTCCGTGGACGATGATCCACGGCGACTACGAGTTCGACAACATCTTCTTCGGTGTGGAGGGCCCGGTGGTGCTGGACTGGCAGACGTTGATGAAGAGCTTCCCGGGAGGCGATCTCGCCTGGTTCCTCGGACTCGGCGCCAGCGCCGAGTCGATCGCCGAGGAGGGCGCCCTTCTCGACGTGTACCGCGTCGCCCTCGCGGCCGCCGGTGGGCCCGACTGGTCGCGCGACGAGGTGCTCGACGACGCCGCCGCGAGTCTCCAGTTCCACTGCACCTCTGCCGTGGCGAGCCTCCACGGGGTGATCGCGGCCGGCGCGCCGGCCGAGGACCGGACCCGTCAGCGCTTCGAGAAGATGGTCACCGGCATGATGGGGTGCGCCGAACGCTGGCAGGTCGTCGACCGCATCCTCGACTGACGCTCGGCTGACCGGTCGAGTTTGGAGGGTCGAGCGCCAAGCGGTCACGCTGTCGTGATGGTCACCGTTCCCGCGCCCATCGCCGCCATGGGGCACCGTGACTATCGGATCTTCTGGTTCTCCAGTGTCGTCTCGAATGTCGGGTCGATCGCGTCGCTGACCGCCCTCGGTTGGGTGGTGAAGGAACAGACCGACAGCGCATGGCGCGTCACCCTGGTCGCCGTCGCCGGGTTGTTGCCGCTCGCGGTGGCCGGACCGATCGGTGGGGGCCTCGCCGACCGTATGCGCCGTCGCGACCTGCTGGCGATGACCCTCGCCCTACAATCGGTGTTCGGCGCCCTCGTCGCGACCGCGGTCTGGCGGCTCGACGATCCCTACTGGTTGCTGTTCGCCCTGTCGATCGTCGGCGGATTCGTCTCGTCGCTCGGCGCGCCGGTGCAGCAGGCCATCGTCACGGAACTCGTGCCGGCGACCCACCTTCGCAACGCGATCTCGCTCAACTCGACGCAGTGGAACACCTCGCGCGCGCTCGGTCCGCTGTTGGCCGGGCTGCTCATCGCTCTCGTCGGAGCGGTGTGGGTGTTCTGGATCAACTCGGTCAGCTTCCTGGTGATGGTCGCAGCGCTCTTCCTCATCCCGGCCCGCCCGGTGCCCTCGGGAACCGGCGAGTCGTTCTGGCAGGTGGTCCGAGCGGGGATGCGGTACGCCTTCGCGTCGCCGGGCATCCGTTCCTGCCTGCTCGCCGGCGGGTTGGTCGGCGTGCTGCTGGCACCCCTCACATGGCTCATTGCGGTCATTGCCACCGACGGCTTCGATACCGGCGAAGGCGAGTTCGGCGTGCTCGCGTCGTCGTTCGGCTTCGGTGCCCTCGGGGGAGCGCTGCTGCTCGTGTTCATCGAGCAGCGCTACGACCACAGTCGCATCGTGATGGCGGCCCTGGGCGTCATGGCGTCGTTGGTGATCCTCGTCGGGCTGGTCCCCGAGCTGTGGATGGGGGTCGCCGTGTTGTTCCTGGCCGGGGTGTCGTTCACGCCGGGGGTGTCGACGGTCGTCGCGGCGATGCAGGCCCACACCGACGACGCCTACCGGGGGCGGGTCATGTCGCTGTGGTTGATGTGGTTCGGGATGGTCTCGCCGGTTGCGGTGATCCTGCAGGGTCTGGTGGCGGAGGTGGCCTCGATCGGGGTGGCCCTGGTGGGATCCGGCACGCTGGTCCTCGTGTCGCTCGGGTGGTTCGCCCGGCGGGGTCTGCACCGGGCCATCGACCCGCCCCCGGTGTGACGGGGGCGGGTTGGACCGGCGGCGGGGGCAGACGTCAGACTGCCCGGCATGCCTCTCAGCCCCGGTGACGACTTCCTCATCCATCAGTTTCCCGAGCCGATCGACACGGTGTTCACCGGCGATCGTCACTTCTACGACCGGTACTACTTCAACATGCACGGGTCGGACGACTCGCTGTTCATGGTCTTCGGTATGGGTCAGTACCCCAACATGGGGGTCACCGACGCGTTCGTGACCGTGTCGCACGGTGAGCATCAGGTGACCGTGCGGGCGTCTCGCGAGCTCGGTTCGGACCGCATGTACACCTCGGTCGGCCCGCTCCGCGTCGAGGTGATCGAGGGTCTGCGCCAACTGCGGCTGACCTGCGACGAGAACGAGTGGGGGTTGTCGCTCGACGTGACCTTCACCGCCACCACCGAGGCATTGGCCGAACCGAAATCCTACACCTACGTGGGGCAGCGCCAGACCCAGAACACCTACCGCCTCGCGCATGTGGGGGCCTACGAGGGTTGGCTCGAGGTCGACGGTCAGCGCTACGAGATCACGCCCGACCGTTGGATGGGCGCCCGTGACCACAGCTGGGGTGTGCGCCACGGCATCGGCGAGCCCGAGCCGAAGGGCATCGGCGGGAAGATCCATCCCGACATGTCGATGGGGTTCTTCCACAACTGGCTGCCGATCCAGTTCGACGATCACATGGTGAAGATCACCATCGACAACGACCACGCCGGCCGCCGCATCCTCGAGGAGGCGGTGAAGCTCTACAACCTCGGCGACGAACGCGAGCCCGAGCATCTCGGCCGTCCGGAGATCGACATCACCTACTTCCCGGGCACCCGCGAGGTGGAGAAGGCCGAGATCTGGTTCAGCGGCGACGGTGCCTCGGATCTCCGGATCACCACGACGCCGTTGCGGACCGTCTACCTCAAGGCCGGATCGGGCTACATGTACGACGGCTATTGGGGACATGGCGTCTGGCAGGGCGCCGATCTCAAGGTGGAGGGGGTCGACACGCCGATCGGTGCGCCGACCGAACGCCTCGACATCTCGTTCCTCAACGAGACCCTGTGCCGTCACGAGACCAACGACGGACGGGTCGGCTACGGCATGCACGAGAACCTCGCGGCGGGGCTCTATCTGCCCTTCGGTTGGACCTCACCCGACGCGGTCGCCGACTGAGCGAACCCGCTGCGCTCGCGCTCAGGCGTACCGGTTCATCCAGCCGCCCCCCTCGACGAAGCCCATCGACTCGTAGAGCGGACGGCCGTCGGCGGTGGCGTTGAGGGTGAACCGACGGACGCCCTGCGCCTCGGCGTCGGCC
>JBDQKM010000009.1:0-34068 GCA_040263275.1 Acidimicrobiales bacterium | reverse complement strand
GGTGATCCCGAGGAAGACCAGGTACGCCGCGCCGGCGAGCTTGATCGCGGTGAACGCGGTAGCCGACGCGACGACGATGGCCGAGAGCCCACCGACCGCCGCAGCGATGTGGACCAGCGTGCCGACGTGGATGCCGGCCACCGAGACCAAGCCGGCCCGCCGCCCCTGGCTGGCGCTGCGGGCCACGATGTAGAGCACCGCCGGGCCGGGGACGAGCAGCAGGGCCAATGCCGCGCCGGAGAACAGAAGGGCTGTGGCGAGATCGGGCATGACGCGAGGTTACGAGTCGAGGAACGACGGCAGGGCGGGGTTTCGGTTCTCCATGATGCTGTCGTGCTTCTCCGCCAGGACCTGCACCAGGGCGAGGTCGGTGAAGATCCAGAACCGGTCGTCGGTCACGGCGTCGTGCACCATGTCGGCCACCTCGGCCGGCGGGCGACCCGAGGTGACCATCTCGGCCATGAACGCCCACCGCAACTCGTCCTCGGGCGTCGGCTCCGACAGGGCGGACGGTGCGGCTTCCTCGGGCCGGTTGCGGTCGCTGTTGTGGATCTCGGTCGCCACGAAGCCCGGGCAGAGGCACGACACGCCGACGCCGGTCCGCTCGGTCTGCATCTGATGGAAGAGGCCCTGGGTGATCCCCACGACGGCCCACTTGCTCGCCGTGTACGCGCTGTGACCGGGGAGGTGGCCCGCCATCGAGGCGGTGTTGACGATGTGTCCCTCGCCTTGCTCGACCAGCATCGGCAGGAACACCCGGTGACCGTGAATGACGCCCCAGAGGTTGACGTCGAGCACCCACTTCCAGTCGGCGACGCTGAGCGGGCCGCCTCGTGCGCTGCCAACGACGCCGGCGTTGTTGCACACCACGTGGACGGCTCCGAACTCGTCGAGGGCCCGGGCGCCGAGCGCGTCGACCGAGTCGCCGTCGGCGACGTCGGTGACCTGCCCGACCACGCCGGTCCCGTGGGCCGCCACGTCGGCGACCGCCTCGTCGAGGCGCGGCGCTTCGATGTCGGACATCACCACGTTCATGCCGGCCCGGGCGAAGCGGTCGGCGAACGCCCGCCCCATGCCGCTGGCGGCGCCGGTCACGACTGCGGTCCTGCCGTTCAGATCCTTCATGGCCAGACCCTATGCGCCACAGTTTCTCCCGGAGAATCCGTTCGGTCACCGATACCGTGCTGCCCATGGGCAAGGCACTCGATCACCTCCTCGACATCCTCGACCTCGAGCGGATCGATGCCGACATCTTCCGCGGTCGCAACGAGACGTCTGAGTGGTTCCGGCTCTTCGGCGGCCAGGTCGCTGCGCAGGCGTTGTGCGCGGCCCAACGAACCGTCGAAGAGCACCGCGTCCACAGCCTCCACGGCTACTTCCTGCGCGGCGGTGACCCCAGGGTGCCGGTGACCTACACGGTCGACCGGATCCGCGACGGTCGATCGTTCACGACCCGGCGGGTCGTCGCCCTCCAGAACGGCAAGGCGATCTTCAACACGTCGATCTCGTTCCACGGCCAGGAGGACGGCTTCGAGCACCAGGACTCGATGCCCGAGGTCGCCGATCCGGAGACCCTGCCGACCTGGGCCGACCGGGCCGAGGCGCTGAAGGGCAAGATCCCCGAGGAACGGCGGGAATGGCTCCTGCGGGAGCGGGCCATCGACACGCGGTCGGGCCTGCCGCAGGGCATGTTCTCCTCGGAGCCGAGCACCGAACCGAACCCGGTGTGGCTCAAGGCCAACGGCGACGTACCCGACGACCCCGACATCCACGCCCAGCTCGTCACCTACGCGTCCGACATCGCCTTCGTCGACAACATGTATCGACCCCATCGGCGCAAGGACTCGCCCGGGGTGATGCTCGCCAGCCTCGACCATGCCCTCTGGTTCCACCGGCCCGTTCGGGTCGACGACTGGGTGCTCTTCCACCAGGACAGTCCGAGTGCGTTCGGTGCCCGCGGGTTCGCCCGCGGCGCGATGTTCGACCGGGGTGGCACCCACCTGGCCTCGGTCGCCCAGGAGGGCGTGATGCGTGAACTCGATCCCGACAGGGGCGGACAGGGCTGATGGGCGAGATCCACCGCGACCGGTTCGTGGCCGGCCAGTACTTCCTGGCGGTCGCCGGTCTGGCCACCATGCGCCGAATCCTGTCGCGCCCGAGCGAGGGGACCGCCCGGGTCGAGGAGATGAAGCAGATCGTCGCCGGGTTCGACGAGTTCCCCAACGACCTGGTGATCGAGGTCGTCGAACACGATGTCGAGAGTGGCTACACGGCGTGGGCGCCGATCTACGACGGACCGAACCCGGCGATCACCGCCGAGGAGCCGGTGGTCCACCGGATGCTCGCGGGGCTTCCCGTCGGTCGGGCCCTCGACGCCGCCTGCGGCACGGGCCGCCATGCCGGCCACCTCGCCGCGCTCGGCTTCGAGACCGTCGGGGTCGATGCCACGCCGGGCATGCTCGAGGTCGCCCGAGAGGCCTTTCCCGAGGTCGACTTCCGGGAGGGACGTCTCGAGGCTCTCCCGGTCGACGACGCGTCGTGCGACGTCGTCACATCGGCGCTGGCCGTCTGCCATGCGGCCGACCTCGAGGCCGTCTTCACAGAGTTCGCCCGGGTGCTGCGGCCCGGCGGCACGCTGGTGGTCTCCGACCCCCACCCGTCGACCGTGTCGCTCGGCGGGGTCGCCGGATTCCGCGACCCCGATGCCGACCCGACTCAGGGGTTCACGATGCCGTTCGTGCCGAACCTCCACCACCCGCTGCACACCTATGTGAACGCGGCGGTTGCGGCCGGTCTGGAGATCGTGGAGTGCCGCGAGCCGACGTTTCCCGACTCCGGCCTCGAGGCGAACCCGGCCTACGCGGTCCTGCCCGACGCGGTCCGTCAGGCGTTCGGTGGCCTGCCCTTCGTGGTGGTCTGGCGTATACGCAAGGCGGGCTGATCGGTCCCGACCGGCGGCCGCGCTCGGTCAGATGCCCAGGTGCCGGTCCCGCCCCGGCCAACCGTGTTCGTCGGGATGACAGGTGCAGCTGCACCGGAAGCCGGGCGCGCCGACTCCCGCCTCGGCCCACCATCCGGCACAGGAGCCGTTGTCGAACCGCAGGCGTCCCGATCGGGTGTCGACACTGCCCTGGCAGCCCGAGCCGAGGACGGGTGCGTCCGCTTGCTCGTCGATGCGGCACGGCGGCAGATCGCCGCTGCGCCGCAGTTCGTCGCTGGGGCGCGACTCGATCACCATGTTCTCGACTCCGTTCCCCCAACCCGCCGGCGGCGACCCTAGCGTGTCGTCGCGAGTCACTGGTGGCGCATGACCCGGTCGAACTCGGCCGCGAAGTCGATCTCCGGTGCGGCACCGACATCGGCTCGCAGACCGACGAAGCCGGCGGGTGCGGGTGCGGGTGGGTGGAAGTCGGACGACACCGCAAACGGTCGGGCGTAGCCCACGGTGAGAAACGAGCCGTCGGGGCTGAAGGTGCCGGGCGGCTGATCGGCCAGGGGTTCACGGGCGATCACCTCGTCGTCGGCCCGCATCTCGACCTGCCACTGCGGGTCGCCGGGGGTCAGCTCGAGGGTCAGCGACCGCGCGCCCGGCGTGACCCGGCCGGCCACCCGGTGCGCTCGGCCGTGGGCGACCATCACCCATCGCAGGTCCCCGTCGACGAGATAGAGCGCCCAGCCCGACAGGTGGTCGCCCTGCTCACACAGCACGCCCGATTCGTCGCCGGCGAGACTCTCGGCGAACAGGGCGGTGAACCGCGCCCCCATCATCAACAGGGGTGCGTGGACCTCGTGCACCTTGTCTCCCGGGCGGAGGTCGTGCCGGGTCTTGAATCCCATCCAGGGCAGGTGCGCCTTCGGCAGCTTGTTGTCACGGGAGTCGTCGATCGGGAGCACCTGGTTCCGCTCGGCTTCCTCATGCCAGCGTGCGACCAGTTCAGCCAACTTGTCGGGCCGGGCCGCGGCGAGGTCGACGGATTCGCTGAAGTCGGTGCGCGTGTCGAACAGCTGCCACGCGTCGGTGGCGAAGTCGGCGCTGCCCGTGATGTGGCCCCGTTCGGCGGCCGTGAGTTGGTTGACGTGGTTCGTCACCGCCTTCCAGCCGTCGACATAGATGGCGCGGCTGCCCCAGCACTCGTAGTACTGCGACATGCGCGGGTCGGCGGCGGTCGCATCGGTCAGCACCGGTCGGATCGACGTGCCGTCGATCGACATCTGGTCGATGCCCTTGCGGACGGTCGGCGCGTCGATGCCGACGAGGTCGAGGACCGTCGGCATCAGATCGACGACATGGACGTAGTGGTCGCGGACCTCACCGGCACCGCCGATACCGCCCGGCCACGACACGATCAGTGGGTCGCGCACGCCTCCCTCGAACGTGTAGCGCTTCCAGCGCCGGAAGGGGGTGTTGCCGGCGAGGGCCCAGCCCCACGGGTAGTGGCCGCTGGAGTCGAAGCCGCCGAGTGCGTCGATGTGGGCGAGTTCGTCGTCGAGGTCGTCGGGTTCGTCGGAGATGTAGTGGCGGAGCTGATTCCACGATCCGTTGGGCCCACCCTCCGCCGACGCGCCGTTGTCGGAGATCACCATCACGATGGTGTTGTCGGTCTCACCGGCCGCGTCGATCTCGTCGAGGACCCGGCCGATCTGGTGGTCGGCATGGGCGACGAAGGCGGCGAAGACCTCCATCATCCGGGCGTAGAGGCGTTGCCGGTCGGGGTCGATGTCGTCCCACGCCTCGACCCATTCGGGCCGGGCCGAGAGCTCGGCATCGGCCGGAACGACACCCATCGCCTTCTGGCGGGCGAAGGTCTCCTCCCGCCACACGTCCCACCCCCGGTCGAAGCGTCCGGCGAAGCGCTCGATCCACTCCGGTGGCACCTGGTGCGGCGCGTGGGGGGCACCGGTGGCGTACCAGAGCAGGTACGGACGGTCGGCGTGGGTCGTGCGGATCTCGCGGAGCTGGGCGATCGCCTCGTCGGCCAGGTCGGCATCGAGGTGGTAGCCCTCCTCGGGCGTACGCGGTGGTTCGACGTGTTGCTGGTCGCGGACCAGGTTCGGCGTCCACTGGTTGGTCTCGCCGTTGAGAAATCCGTAGTAGCGGTCGAAGCCGACACCGGTCGGCCACATGTCGTAGGGGCCCGTGGCCCGCTGATCACGGGGCACGAGGTGCCATTTGCCGATTGCCACCGTGGCGTAGCCCGCGTCGCCGAGGATGTCGGCCATCGTGCTCGCCGAGTCGGGGAACATGCCGGTGTAGCCCGGGAAGTTGACCGGGAGGTCCGGGAGCATGCCCATGCCGACCCGATGGTGGTTGCGGCCGGTCAATAGACAGGCCCGTGTGGGGGAGCACACGGCGGTCGTGTGGAAGTTGGTGAACCGCAGGCCGCGTTCGGCGAGCCGATCGAGGTTGGGGGTGTCGAGGTCGGAGCCGTAGCAGCCGAGCTGGGCGAATCCGAGGTCGTCGAGCACGATCACCACGACGTTCGGGTTCCCGGCCGGATACGGGTTCGATGCCTGGGGGGCCATGCTGTCGACCAGCGCGAGGTTGATCGTGGTTTCGTCACCGGAACTCATGGTTCCTCCTTCTAGTGCAGGCGCCCAGGGCAGGGGAAACGCCGTTTCTCCACAGGCATGACGGCCGCGTCGGTGCCGTGACGAGCCCGTTGCGGTTGGGTGACGGCGGGATCCGGGCGCGCGTCGGGTTCGTCGTATCCGCCATGGACACACAACGAGAACTCCCGACCCGGTCGCGTTCGCTGCGGTCGTCGCCCACACGCATGGCCCTCGCCCTGTTGGCGGTGCTGGCACTGTTCGCTGCGGCCTGCGGTGACGACGACGACTCGAACGACGCCGGGACGGGCGACGACAGCGGCGACGCGGAACGGGACTTCGTCGATGCGGGCACGTTCGACAGTGACATGAGCGACGACGGCGACGATTCGGGGATCGGCTTCCTCGACCCCACCGACGATTCCGACCCGTCCCGACTCGAGGGCAACGAGTTCCGTGACTACGGCATCCGTCCGTTCGTCGACGCCGACGACGACAACCGCTCGACGTTTGCGCTCGACGTCGACACGGCGGCCTACACGGTCACCCGTCGTTGGCTGCAGGAGGGGGTCATGCCCGATCCGGCATCGGTGCGGGTCGAGGAGTTCGTCAACGCCTTCGACTACGACTACCGCCCACCGCGCAACGGTCTCTCGCTCGAGGTCGATGGGGCGCCCTCGCCCTTCGACGAGGACAACGTCCTCGTGCGGATCGGCGTGCAGGCGGCGGTGGTCGACGACGATGACCGCGCCGACGCCGCCCTCACGTTCGTGGTCGACACGTCGGGGTCGATGGACCGTGACGACCGACTCGGGCTGGTGAAGGAGTCCCTCGAAGAGCTGGTGCGCGAACTCCGTGACGACGACACCGTCGCGATCGTCGTCTACGGCGACGACTCGACGGTCGTGCTCGAACCCACCCCGGTCCGTGACGACGACGAGATCTACGACGCCATCGACGATCTCCGGCCCGGCGGTTCGACCAACATGGAGGCCGGGCTCGCCAGCGGCTACCGGTTGGCCGAGCAGGCGTTCGTGGAAGACGGCATCAACCGGGTGATCCTCGCCTCCGATGGTGTGGCCAACGTGGGGATGACCGACCCCGACGGGCTGACCCGGGAGATCACCGACCGGGCCATCGGCGGCATCCAGCTGGTGACGGTCGGGTTCGGCATGGGCAACTTCAACGACACGCTGATGGAGCAGCTGGCCGACCAGGGCGACGGCTTCTACGCCTATGTCGACACCCGCGACGAAGCCGAGGAGCTGTTCGAGAACGAACTGGTCGACACGCTCACGCCGATCGCTCGTGACACGAAGATCCAGGTGGAGTTCGACACCGACGTGGTCGACGAGTACCGGTTGATCGGTTTCGAGAACCGAGGTGTGCTCGACGACGACTTCCGCGACGACGACGTCGACGCCGGTGAACTCAACTCGGGCCACACGGTGACCGCGATCTACGAGATCGATCTGCGGGGAGGGGTCGACGGTCGCGACGACATCGGTGAGGTCACGCTGCGCTGGTTCCCGGCCGAGGGCGGCGACGCGGTCGAGATCGACGAACGGATCGAGATCCGCGATCTGGAGGACGACTGGCGCGACACCGACGCAGATCTGCGTCTCGCGACCGTGGTGACCGTCTGGGCCGAACTCCTCCGCAACAGCCCCTACGCCGACGATCTCGACTTCGACCTCGTCGCGACCGAGGCCGAGCGACTCGACGACGAGCTCGACACCGAGCAGACGCGGGAACTCGCGATGCTCACCGAACGGTCAGCTGCGCTGAGCTGACCGGATCCCTCGCCGCCCGCGCACGTTCCTGGAGGGGGCGGGCGGCGAGGGCCCTCGGTCTGCCCGGAGCGGGTGGCCAGTAGGTCGCGTCAACCGGCGGTGTCGCCGCCGGCCGCTCAGCTGACGGGGATCGTCGAGATCGTCGAGTAGCACATCTCGTCGCCCGTCCCGACGTTCCAGGTGACGTAGCGGGGCTCGTCCTCGTGGACCAGGCTGCGGTCCCAGGTGCACTCGACACGGATCACGTCGCCCGGCTCGAGGACGAGGTCCTCGAGGGGCGCATAGTCGAGTTGCCACTCGAAGCTCCACGTGGGGATCTCGACCAGGAGCGTCTCCTCTTCGGTCCCCGGGTTGAGGATCATGCGATAGCTCGCCCCGAACTCGTGCATGTGGGGCCAGAGGCGGATCACCCGACCCGGATTCGACACTCGGGTGTCGCACGTCGAGGTGGCGACACCGTCGGTGTCGGCCATGAAGCTCTCGAGCGATCGGCCGCACCGGGCGAGGAGCTCGTCCGGGATCGTGAATCCGAAGGGTCCGTAGTCCTCGAGGATCTGGGCCAGGACCGTGTCGCGATCGCACAGAGGGCCGTCCTGCTCGTCGCTGCACGGCAGCTCGGCCGGCGCGAGGTACAGGGCGGTGCGGACCGGGTCGAGCGTGCCGCCGGCCGCGGCCAGCTCGGCGTCGTCGATGAGATCGACCGCCAGCGACGAGTGGTCGAGCGGGGCCTCGTGGTCGTAGTGGTAGTGGATCTGGATCACCACGAAGTCGCCCGGCGCCAGCCGAACGCCGGCCCCCGCGGGGAACTCGAGCGCCGGTGCCCCGGGGGCCCAGGCTGCGATCTGGGTCGAGCCGCCGACCCCGGCCATCCCGAAGCAGGTCCACCCCGGGCCGTCGTCGGCTGCATCGGCAGCCTCGGCGTTGGCCCGCTGGTCTGCCCGAACATGGGACATCACGGCGTGGTGGACGACGTCGGTGCGGTCGGGGATGAACTGCAGGCCCCGGATCCATCGTTCCTCGTCGGGGTCTCCGATCTCGTACACCTGGCAGCGGTAGTCGTCGGGGGCATCAGTCGATCCGGCGTACGGCTCGGCCTGCACGGTCGTGTCGGCGTCGATCTCGCGCAGGATCGCGGTGTCGGCCCGCATGACGGTGTCGGGGGCGACGTCGAGTCCGCCACCGGCACCGGCCCACTCCCGGATCGCAGCCAGATCGGCGTCGGACAACCGGCGGTCGTGGGCGAACTCGAGGCCGGCGTCGTTCGCCGGCCACGGCGGCATGTAGCCCGCACCGGTGACGAGGGCGATGTCGTCGGCGATCGCCGCCGCGTCGCCCGCCGTGGCGAGCGCCACGGTGCTGAAGCCGGGACCGTTCTCTCCGTGGCAGGCCACGCAGTTCCTCTCGAGGATGGGCTGCACCGTGGTGGCGAAGGCGCCGCCACCGGGTTCGAGCGGGCCCTCCACGAACTCGGCGGGGCCGCTGCCGGCGGAGTCCGGCGCCACCCGGGAGGCGACGAGCACGAAGTCGAGGCGGACCTCGTCGCCGGTGTGGACCAATCCGGCGATGTTGATCGGACCGACGTCGAACGCCGACATCGACACGACCGTGGCGACGGTGGCCCGCAACTCCTCGTCGTCGACGGTCACGGTGCCGTCGACCACGACCTCGGCGGTGGTCTCCTTGACGGTCAGGTCGCCCACGATCGAGATGTCGTGGGGCGCACCGTCGAGGGCGGCCGAGTCGAGCCCGTCGATCGACCGGGGGACGAACTCGGCGAACGGGTAGTGGGTCGACTCCAGATAGTCGTGGCGGATCCGCCGGTCGCGGAGGTTCGAGTCGGACTCGAACATCTCGACGTTGACCACGATCGTGCCGATGCGGCTCGCGGTGAGATCCTCGGTGTTGAGGGCGATGTCGCCGGCGATGGCCGGGGTCGTCCCCGACGCCGATGACGATGCGCCGGCGAGGCGCTCCTCGACGGTGTAGGTGACCGATGAACCCTCGCCGATCCGGTAGAGCCGCTCGGTCGCGTCATCCACATCGGCCAGGGTCG
Source organism: Acidimicrobiales bacterium (assembly GCA_040263275.1). Classification (GTDB taxonomy): domain Bacteria; phylum Actinomycetota; class Acidimicrobiia; order Acidimicrobiales; family Aldehydirespiratoraceae; genus JAJRXC01. The sequence goes on along the minus strand of JBDQKM010000009.1, from coordinate 24,675 downwards.
GCGCATCGACTCCTTCGGTCTGGACGGAACCGTCCTCGAGCAGCCAGTCCCACTGGTCACGGGTGATGAACGCGGCCGCGCCCACGGCGAGAAGCAGCAGGAGGGCGACACGACCGGTGTCGAGGCGGCTCAGAACGGTGCGCACGGTGGGCGAGACTACACGGCGACCGGGTCCGGGAACCGATCGTCGTCGTCGAACGTCGGAAGATCATGCGACGCCTTCTGCCCTTCATCCTCTGCCTCTCGATCTTCGCCCTATCGTGCGGGGACTCCGACTCGGACACCTCGTCCTCGTCGACCACGGCCTCCACGACCACGACCACGTCCTCGTCGACCACGTCCCCCACGACCACGAGTGCGGCGCCGGCCACAACGCCTCCGACGACGACCACCGGGTCCCCGGTCTCGAACGACCAGCTGGACGCGTGTGTCGGCGACGACTGGCAGCTCGTCGATGCCGGACCCTTCACCTTCCACACCCCGGGCGACCTCCTCGACCAGAACCCGCAGGGGATCGACTCGCTGGTCGGGCGCTTCGTGAGCGCCGAGATGGAGGTCGTCTTCGACTTCGGCTGGTACTCCCCGAACCTCGGGGAGATGGAACGCCTCGGCGCCACGCTCGGTCCCGTGCTGCTCGATGACCTCGAGGGGGCCTACGCGACCGCCGAGACCGAGGAGGCGGGCTATGCGACCGCCTTCTCCACACAGCTCTACGTCGCGATCCCGGACGAGTCGGGCAACGCGCTCTGGATGGGTGTGAACTACGACGACTCTGCTCGCACCGCGGACGCCGAGTGTGTGGTCCGTACGGTTCGCTTCAGCTGAGCGTCAACCCGTGTGGCGGCCGGGTTCCCAACCGCCGGCGCCGAGGACCCGCTCGCCGAACGCGGCGGGCTTGTCCTCGAGGTCGGTCGCCATGGTGTCGTTCCACCGGTTGAGGAAGCCGAACAACGAGATGGTCGCGACGATCCCGGCGATCTGGTCGTCGTCGTAGTGCTTCCGCAGTTCGTCGAAATGGGCTTCGGTCGTGGTGTTGGGCACCGCGCCGGCGTGGAGCGCAAGGGTGAGGGCGGCGCGTTCGGCGTCGTCGAAGTGCTCGCTGCGGTCGAAGATCCACAGGTCGGCCAGCTTCTCCTCGGGCACCCCGAGGTTCTTCGCCGTGTGGGCGGTGTGCGCCTGGCAGTAGCGACAGCCGGCCGCGCTCGAGGCGACCTGGGCGACCATCTGGTTCAGGGTGAGCGGCACACGAGCGTTGCCGAACACGGCGCCACCGAGGGCGGAGAACGCCTCGGCGAGCCCCGGCACCCGGGCCATCGTCGGCATGGAGTTGGGAACGAACCCCATGAGGGCCTCGACGGCGGCGAACCGCTCGGCGTGCTCTTCGACGTGATCGGCGGGCAGTGGGTCGATGCGGGCCATGGGGCTCCTGTGCTTTCGGGGTGATCTGGTCGGGGTGTTCAGCGCCAGAGGCGATCGAACACGTTGCGCCAGAGACGGGTGGTCAGGTCGAGCGACTCGATGTCGATGCGTTCGTTGTGACCGTGGAACCGGTTGAGGAACTCCTCGAGCGTCACCTTGTTGCTGAGGAGCCCGGCGCCGTAGGCGGTCACGCCGCGTTGGCGGAAGAAGCGGGCGTCGGTCGCACCGGTGACCAGGCTCGGGACGACCCGGGCGTCGGGGTAGGCGATGCGGATGGCGTCGGTGAGCGCGTCCCACAGCGGGGTCTCGGTGGTCGAGCCGGGCGCCGCGTCCTGCATCATCGGGTAGGCGGGCGTGATCTCGACCGACGGGAGCAGGTCGGGGCCGATGATGTCGGTGAGGGCGCGGTCGACGTCGGCCTGGGTGTCGCCGGGGAGCATGCGCACGTCGACATAGAGACGGGCCCGGTCGGGCACCGTGTTGGTCTTGGTGCCCGCGTCGAGCAGGTTGGCGCTGAACGTCATGTGGCAGCACGAGTGCGTGTTCCGCGCGAGGTCGGGCGGGAGCGAGGCGAGCGCCTCGGCGACTCGGGCGGGATCGAGCAGTGCGTCCTTGGTCGCATCGTCGATGTCGAGGGCACGGACGCGGTCGCGGAACTGCTCGTCGATCCGCGGCGCGATCTGGGCGTCGGCGATGCGGGTCACGATCTGGGCCGCCTTCACCAGCGCGTTGTCGGTTCCGAACGGCATCGAACCGTGGCCGGGAGTGCCCTGCACGGTGACCCAGCGGCCCCCCAGGCCCTTCTCGGCGGTGGTCATGAGCACTGTCGTGCCGTCGGCCCCGTGAGCCGGGGTGCCCCCGTACTCGGTGAGCACATAGTCGCAGGCCACGAGATCCCACTGATCTCGCACGATCGGCATGGCCCCGTTGATGCCTCCCGCCTCCTCGTCGGCCACGCCGAAGAAGACGAGGTCGCCGGGATAGCGCACCCCGGTTCTGACGACGTCGCGGAAGGCGACGAGCATCGACGACGTGAGGTTCAGCATGTCGACGGCGCCGCGGCCCCACACTTCGTCGACACCGTCCGACGACGTGATCAGCTCGCCCCCGAAGGGATCGTTGACCCAACCGTCCTCCGACACGGGCACGACGTCGGTGTGGCCCATCAGGCACAGGGCCGGCGCGTCCGGGTCGGTGCCCTCGTAGCGGGCGACCACCGAGGTGCGTCCGGGGAGACTCTCGGTGAGCTCCACGTCGAGGCCCAGTCCGTCGAGCTCGTCGCGCAGGAGGTGGGCGCTGCGGTGTTCTTGGGCGCCGTCGTCGGTGCCGTCGTTGACGCAACGATTGCGGATCAGCTGTTGGAGCAGCTCCACGGTCTCGCCGGTGAGCTGCGCCTGATCGGTCGCCATGATCCCGAGCCTGCCACACGGGTCGTCGCCGCGACGGGTGCGGGTCAGTCGGGCCCGCATTGCGCCGATGTCGCGGGGTGCGTACCGTCCGTCGCGTTCGACGACAGGGGGTTCCTACGGTGACGACGTGTCGCGGGGTCGTGTTCGCGGGTGATGGTTCCTACGAGCTGCGGGAGTTCCCGACTCCCGAACCGCCGCCCGGTGGTGCCGTGCTCGCCGTGGAGGCCGTCGGCCTGTGTGCCAGCGATGTGTCGCAACTCCACGGGCACAAGCACGTGCCGGGTGAGGTCTCGCCGGTCGTGCCCGGCCACGAGATCGTCGGTCGCGTCCACGCCCTGGCGCCGGACGCGGCGCTCGGCGTCGAGATCGGTCAGCGCGTCGGTGTCGATCTCGTCCTCTTCGGCGGACGCGAAGGCGTCGGCCTCGACGTCTACGGCTACACCATCGGGCCCGACGTCGACCATGGCCTGTGGGGCGGCTACGGCGAGTTCATGGGGATCCTCCCCGGGACCCATCTCGTGCCGCTGACCGACGACGTACCGGCCGCCGAGCTCAGCCTGTTCGAGCCGCTCGCCAGCATCGTGAACTGGTCGGACCTGCTCGGGCTGCACGAGCGGGATCGCCTCGTGATCCAGGGGCCGGGCCACATGGGTCTGATCGCCGCCGCCTACGCCGCGAGCCAGATCGGCGTTCGCCAGATCATCGTCACCGGCACGTCGGCTGATGGCCTCCGTCTCGAGGCGGCCAGAGCGGTCGGTGCCCACGAGGTGATCGACGTCCACGAGGAGGACGACCTGGTCGGGCGAATCCGCGAGCTGACCCGCGGCGGCCCGACGGCGGTCATGGAACTGACGGCGATGGCCACGAAACCGGTCGCCGATGCGATCGAGATGGCCGCGTTCGGGGGCCGGATCCTGCTGGCCGGGCTGAAGGACGAACAGCCGGTCGAGATCATCAGCGACCACATCGTCTTCAAGTCGTTGCAGATCGTCGCCGGTTCGGGCTCGACCCCTCCGACCATGGATCGAGCCGGCGCCGTGCTCAACAGCGGCACGTTTCCCACCGCTGCGCTCGTGGGTGAGACCTACTCGCTCGACCAGCTCGACGAGGCACTCGAGATGCTCGAACGCAAGATCCCCGGGCGCGACGCGGTGCGGGTCGGGCTCGTCCACGACCACGGCGCCTGATCGGACCGGAGGCGGGGGCCCGCTACTCGTCGACGAGTGACGCCACGAGGCGCAACTCGATCGAACGCCGGATGACATGGTCGACGGCGGCGTCGGCTCGAGCGGGCCAGTCGTCGGCCGCCCCGGATGCCGCCTCGGCGACGAGTTGGGCCATGACCCGGGCGGCGTCGGCAATCGAAGCAGTCGCGTCCGCGGGGAGCGGCGGCGGACGATGGTCGGCGGCGAGCGCCTCGGCGCCGGGTCGGTCGTCCGCGTCGAGCAGGGCGCGGATCTCGTGCAGGGCTCGGGCGTGGGCCTCGAGCGTGGCTTCGCCCGGGAGCACCGCTGCGCCGTGCGCGATGCCGAGCGTGTCGAAGACGTACCCCTGCGACGAGGTCATGTCGGTGCGGACGTACCACTGTTGGTCCTCGTGGTGGAGGAAGCTCCAGATGTCGTTGACGGTGGCGTCCTCGTCGCGCTCGAGGAACCCGTCGACCGGGAGTCCGTAGCGAAGCTGGTGCCGGGGCGCGTCGAGCGTGCGACGGTCCATCAAGGCCAGCGGCTGGACCGGGGCGTGGAGCGGGACCCACAGGTTCAGCAGGAAGGTCGTGGCCTCGTCGTTGCGGGCGTCGGGAGTGACGTGGTTGAACATGTCGGGCGCAGCGCCGTGCATGAGTTGCCGCAACGGCGTGCCGAACACGTCCTGGTCGCCGTGGACGAAGACGGCCCCGGCGTGGCCGTTGATCCCGTCCATTCCGCCCGGGTTCACGTCGAGTCCGTTGGGCCCCGACCGGCGATGGAACAGGCCGTCGTCGGAGATGAAGTCGACGCGCAGTGTGAGCCCGTCGGCCAGGGGGAACATCGATCCTCGCACGCTGTCGCGGATCGCATCGCCCGTGTCGTCGGACAGGTGATCTCGTTCGCGGACGTCGTCGAGCGCAGCCTGCAACGCGGCGTTGCCGGAGAGGTCGACGGTCTCGAAGCCGGCAGCGAGGAGGCCGGGCTCGACGGTGTCGGGTGCGCTCAGATCGTGGAGCTCACGGGTGTGCGGATCGCCGCGGTCGTCGTCGGCGGTGTGGGGAGCCCGGAGCAACCCGGGTCGTTCCTCGTCGGGGACGACATGGTCGGGTCGGGTGAACGTCAGCGTTCCCTGCATGCTGCGACCGTACCGGGACAGTCAGGCCGAGACGAGTTCGTCCATGGTGGACAGCGACGAGGTGAGGCCGGCGGCTGACTCCTCCATGAACGCTTCGGGATCCTCGGGTTCGGGCATGTCGACGTGCATGGTCATGAGCGTGAACCCCTCGCCCGTCGGTTGGAATGTCAGGGTCTGGGCGGTCGGGGGACCCTCGGGCTCGCCACCACCCATCACGAACCATTCGTCGGCGTCGAGTCGGTCCGGACGGTCGACATGGGTGTACGTGCCGTGCCAGGCCATCGGGCCGAAGTCGGGGACGGTCATCACGTAGTGGTAGCGGCCACCCTCGACGGGGTCGGATTCGTAGACCGGCATCTCGGAGCCGGGAGGGGCGCCCGACGGGAACCACACCCGAAGGTCGTCGGGGTCTGTGAACGCCCGGAAGACCCGCTCCGGTGGCGCGCCGAACGTGCGGACGCAGGTGTAGGACGATCCGTCGTCGCTGAGCTCGATCCTCGTCGAGCCTCGGCGCCCATCGAGCGTCGAGAGGTCGGTTGGCGTGCTGCCGTCGGTCATGGGGCGTCTCCTCTGGAGGTTTCGGGGTCGGGGTCGGGGTCGGTGGACACCAGGGCGTCGAGCGCATCGAAGCGGGCCTGCCACACGTCCTCGAACGAGGCGAACCATTCGTGGGCGACCTGGAGGCCGCGGCCATCGAGGCGGTAGCGACGGTGGCGACCGTCGGCCCGGACGGTCACCAGCGCTGCGCCGGCCAGGACCTTCAGATGCTTCGAGACCTGCGGTTGACGGAGGCCGGAGGCTGCCACGAGCTCGGACACCGTCGACTCGTGATGCTGGTGGAGCAGCTCGAGCAGGCGGCGACGGTTCGGCTCACCCACGGCGTCGAGGACGATCTCGGTGTCGATCACGACCGCAGACTATATATTCCTCAAGAGGAATACAAGTCGTTCAATCGGGGCGCTTTCCGTGCTCGGCCCGGAAGTCGATGCCGCGGTAGACGAGCTCGGTGAGTCTTGTGTTCACGCCGTTCACCAGTGGTGCGACGGCCATCCGGCGGGGGATGCGGACCTCGCGTCGGCCGTTCTCCACCGCGGCGAGGGTTGCGTCGGCCACCGATTCGACGGTGCCCACGGCCAAGGCGCCCAGGCGTTTCCCACGAGCCATCGCCACGTCGTTCGCCTGGTCGGACCCGAGCCGATCCCACATCGACGTGGCGATCGGCCCGAGGTGCAGGATGGTGACGCCGATCCCGTCGTCGGCCAACTCCATGCGGGCCGACTCGGCGAAGCGGGTGAGTCCGGCCTTCGTCGACGAGTAGATCGAGGCGGTGGGTGCGCCGCCCGTCGCGGCGATCGACGACGTGAACACCAGATGTCCGCGGCCCCGCTTGAGCAGACGCGGGACGATCTGACGGGTCAGCTGCATCGGGGCGACGAGGTTGACCTGCACCGTCCGGTCGATGTCGGCCGCCGCGGTGTCCTCAAGCAATCCGCTCACCTCGACGCCGGCGTTGTTGACGAGGATGTCGATGGGCCCGTGTTCGTGCTCGACACGGTCGATGAACCCGTCGACCCGACCCGGGTCGGCGGCATCGAAGGCAACCGAGGCGCATCCGGTGGCGGCCGCGAGTCGGTCGAGCGCCTCGGCCGACCGCGCCGCACCGATGACCTCGGCGCCCGCCGCCGCGAATCGGCGAACGATGCCTTCGCCGATCCCTCTCGAGGCGCCGGTGACGAGGACTCGGGATCCGCTGACCTGCATCGGTGGGGCTTCCTTTCGCGGTGGCGCCGGCGCGCGTTCGCGGTGGCGCGTGCCCCGAACCTAACCTCGGCGTGATGACCGAGACCTCCGGAGCCGATTCGGTGTTCGACATCAGCGACGCCGAGTTGGGCGAGGTCGAGCGCTCGGTCGCGCTCGCCCTCGGGCGACGTTCGGTGGAGGGACTCCACGTGCTCGGGTTCGGAGAGGCCGGCCTGGCCCTCGCCTGGCCCGGTGACCAGCCCCGCCTGGTCCTGAAGCGACTCCTGTCGACCGAGGAGGAAGCCGAGAGCCACCACCTCTTCGACCTGATCGATCGCTATCGCGCTGCGGTGATGCCCCACGTGGCGGTGGCGCCCACCGAGACCCGGCTCATCACCGACGACGACGGACGCAGAGTCCCTTACATGGTGCAGAAGCTCTATGCCGCCGACGCGCTCCTGGAGAACGTCCTCGCGACCGCGTCCCCGGATCCCGAGCATCCGGCGCTGGTCGCCCTCCGCGACGCTGCGCTCGGCGCCCTGGTCGACGGCCGCCAGGCGATCGACTCCCAGCCTTCGAACTTCGCGTGGGAGAACGAGACGCTCGTCTTCTTCGACATCGGGACGCCGTTCCTCTACGACGCCGACGGGCCGATCCTCGAGTTCGGGGCCATGCTCGATACGATGCCGGCGCTGCTGCGGCCCCTCGTGCGGCGCGAGATCGGCAAGGTCAACGCCCACCTGGGCACGCCCTTCGGCAACCTCGAGCACGCCGCCCTCGGACTGACCCGGATCGGTCAGGACCGTTGGCTCGACGCAGCCGTCCTCTGCTTCAACGAGCGGCTCGAACAGCCGCTCGACGTCGCGACGATCGAGGCGCGCGGGGCAACGTTCCGTCGCCAGTTGCGCTTCTTCAAACAGGTGATGCGGGTGCAGCGGGCGTGGACGACTCGGGTTCGTCGGCGTCGCTACGACTTCTTCATCACCGACAGCTGGACCGGCGAGATCCTCTAGGGCCTCGAGTCGAGGCCGAGGACCGAGCGGAGGAACGCGTCCTGCGACGCATGGAACGCCCGCGTCGCCTCACCTCGGGGAACCAGCATGTCGAATCCGTGGATCATGCCGTCGACGATGTCGAGCTCGCACTCGACCCCCGCGTCGATCAGCCGCTGGGCATAGGCGACGTCCTCGTCGTGGAAGAGGTCGCGGGTCCCCACCCCGATCCAAGCGGGAGGGAGACCGGAGAGGTCGCCTCGCCGGGCGGGAACCGCGCCGTGGGGCACGTCGCCGCTCCCGGCCGGAACCCCGAGGTACGCGGTCCACCCGGTCTCGTTCGACGTGTTGTTCCAGACCAGGTGGTCCTTCCGGCCGATGTCGGCCCGGACGACGGTCCGGTCGTCGAGCATCGGGTAGACGAGGAGTTGGCCCCGAACGTCGATGCCGCCATCGGCCAGACGGGCGGCCGCACTCGCCGCGAGTCCGCCGCCGGCACTCTGCCCGCCGACCGCGAGGCGAGCCGCGTCGAATCCTCGGCTCGCGCCGTCGTCGACCAGCCATCGCGCCACCGCGACGATGTCGTCGGTCGCAGCCGGGAAGGGGTCCTCCGGGGTGAGTCGGTAATCGACGGAGACGACGGCGATGCCGTGTGCCGCCGCGAGGCGGCTGCACTGCTGGTCGTCGCGGTGGGTCCCCATCACGAGTCCGCCCCCGTGGAGCCACAACAGGGTGGCCAAGCGTTCGTCGGCCGCGCTGCCGGCCGGCCGGTAGGTCCGCACGGGCACGCGCAGGCCGTCGTGGTCGACCACGAGGTCGTCGGTCGTGACCCCTTCGACGAGTCGCGAGGGAACGCGGCTCATCATCCTGCGGCGGAACGAGAGGTTCCGGGTGGTGGTGGCCGGGAGGAGCCTGAGCAGCAGTGTTCGTCGCTTCAGTTCCGGGTGGTACGCGGGGGGCATGGGGGCAGGTTAGATCGGGACCCGTCGCGACTTTGTCGCTCACCCGAGAGTCCGGAGGGGGCGCGCCGTATGGTCGCGAGCCCGGACGGGCGGACAGGGAGAACAGCGCTGGCAGGGATAGTGGACGAACTCATGGGGACCCTCGGCAGTGCCGACGGCGGCCTCGACGGTGTGCTGGCGGGGGTCCTGGGCGACCGAGCGGCAACGCCGGAGGGGCAGCGGGCAACCGGCCTCGGTCTCGAAGCCATTCTCGGAGGGCTCGCCCGCAACGCCCAGTCACCCGAAGGGGCAGCCTCGTTGCGGGCCGCGCTCGAACGGCACGAAGACGGCGGGCGCTGGGCGACCTCGGTTCGTTGGCCACCCCGGAGCGAGCGGCGGACGGCGGCAAGATCCTCGGCCATGTCTTCGGTCAGGACCAGCAGGCGGTGGCCCAGAACCTGGCCGGAAAGTCCGGTCTCGACGTCAGCTCGATCATGAAACTGCTCCCGGCCCTCGCCCCGGTCGTGATGGGGATGCTCGGACAGAAGTCGAGGGAGGGCGGCCTCGATGCCGGCGGACTCGGCGGCATCCTGCAGAGCGAGGCCGGTGGGTTCGACCTCGGCGACGTCATCGGCATGGTGACCGGCGGCGGAGATTCACGCGGCGGTGCCGGCGGCGGGCTGCTGAAGAAGCTCCTCGGTATGTTCTCGGGCAGGCGCTAGCGAGGGACCGGTATGGCCGACAACACCGAGGAAAACGACAAGCCGACGGACGAGAAGTCGACGCTCAAGCGACGCCTGATCCTCATCGGCGTCGGCCTGGTCGTGGTCGTGGTGTCGTGGTTCGTGGGCGCTGCCGTCATGCCGCGCTGGTGGGCCCAACGCATCGGCGACATGGTCGACGGGCGCATCACGCTCGGCTCGGTGCTCGGCATCTTCTTCGGTTCGGCGTTCACGCTGCTGGCGCTGTTCGTCCTCTGGATGGGCGTGCGCTACCGCGACAGTTGGCGTCGGGCCGCCCTCACCCTCGTGCTCGCCGCCCTCGCCGCGTCGCCCAATCTCCTGACCCTCGGGATCGTGATCGGCGACGGCAGCGCTGCCCATGCCGGTGAGCGGATTCTCGATGTCGACGGCCCCGGGTTCCGCGGCGGAACGCTCGTCGGCACGGTGGTGGGGGTGGTGGTCGCGCTCGTCGTCGGCTTCCTCGCCTTCTCTCGAGGACGCAACAAGCAGAAGCTGAGAGACCTTCGGGCCGAGCGCAACGACGACGCCGAGTAGCTACTCGATCTTCCTGCTCCGGAAATCCGACGACCGCTCAGCTCGTGATCGATCCGCCGGCGAGCGGAATCGTCTGGGCGGTCATCCACGACGCCTCGTCGGAGGCGAGGTAGGTGCACAGTGCACCGACGTCGTCCGGTGTCCCGAGACGTTTGGTGGGGATCCCCTTGGCGAGACGGTCGGTCACTCCCGACCCGCCGGTGTTGTCCATGAGGCCGAGCGCGATCGAGTTCACGGTGACGCCATGGGCTGCGACCTCGAGCGCGACCGAGCGGAGGAATCCCGCTGCGCCCCCCTTGCCGGCCGAGTAGGCAGCGACACCGATGCCGACGCCCTGGGTTCCGGCACCGGAGACGATCCCGATGATGCGGCCGTGGCCGCGCTCGATCATCCCGGGCAGCACGGTGTGGGTGCACTGCATGACGCCTCCGAGGTTGACTGCGAGGGCGCTGCTCCATTCGGAGGGTTCGGTCTCGGCGAACGGTTTCGGCTGCATTGAGTCCGCCCCGGCGTTGCCGGCGTTGTTGACGAGGATGTCGATCGGCCGGTGTGTGAGCGCGACGCGGACGGCGTCCGGGTCGGTCACGTCGAACGGCAGTGACTCGGCCGACCCTCCGGCCGCGCGCAGCCGCGCCGCAACCTCTTCGGCCCGTTCGGCCAGAAGGTCGTTGACGTACACGTGCGCGCCCTGCGCGGCGAACATGGCGGCGACGCCGGTCCCGGCGTTCTGGCCTGCGCCGGTCACGACCGCCGTGCGTCCGTCGAGTCTGAACATCTGTCGAGCCCTTTCAGTCGATTGATTCAGTCGGTCCGGGGGTGCCGGAGCTTGTCGACCGGGAAGTCGTCGGGCTGCCAACCGTCGACCAGGCTGTCGGACTCGAGCGTGCGGACCGGACGTCGCTCGCGGTGAAGGAACGAGAGGCTGTATTCGATCCGCCCCGTGTACACCGCGGGGTCGCCGGTGAGCAGCGCCCAGGCGGCCTCGGCCATGGTGTCGATCGGTTCGGCCAGGTGCCCCGACAGGTCGACGAGGGCTTCGCTGCCCTCGGTGGCCACCGCGACATCGGGTGTCAGGCAGTTGAGCGAAACGCCGGTGCCGAAGAGCTCGGCGGCCGCACCGACCGTGGCGCGGTTGAGCCATGCCTTCGACCCGCCGTAGGCGGTGGCGCCGCCAGTCTGCGGTGAGACCGAGAACGGCGGGCCCTCGGGTACGACCGCGGTCTGCGAGGTGAGGTTCAGCACCGACCCGTGGCCGCGTTCGAGCATGCCCGGGATGGCTGCCTGGGCGAGCAGCCACGGCGCGAGGACGTTGACCCGAAACGAGATCTCGATCCGTTTGGCCGGCATCTCGAGGTACGACGGGTAGAAGGCTGCGGCCGCGTTGTTGACCAGATAGTCGACCGGTCCGAGTGCGGCTTCGGCCCTCGTGATCACCCCTGCGGCATCGAAACCGGGGTCGGAGAGGTCGGCGACGATCGGATGGGCGACCCCTCCGGCGGCGCGGATTCTCTCGACGGTGCTGGTGAGCGATCCGTTCAGGTGGGAGTCCGCATCGGTGAGGGTGCGAGCGACGCAGGCGACGGCGCAGCCCTCGGCGGCGAGTCGCTGGGCGATGCCGGCGCCGATTCCGCGGCTGGCCCCGGTGACGAGTGCGATCGGCATGGTCAGAACCTCTGGATCGTGTGGTGGTGGGTCATGGCCGACCCGGCTGGACCGAGCAGCATGTGGGCCCGAAGGTTTCGCGTGTGGAAGAGGCGGACCAAGGCCTCGTCGTGGGCGCCGGTCTTGTCGTCGAGGACGAACGCTTCGAGCTTCGCTTCGCCCTCGCGCCAGGTGCCGGGTCGGGTGCCGAGGAGCGTTTCGAGGTCGTCGAGGTCGGCCTCTGCCACGGCGTCGCCGATCTCGTCGCGGCGTTGGAGGTGGCGGGCGAGCCGGAACAGCGTGCGCAACTCGTGCTGCACGAACCGGTCGTCGGCGGAGATGTTGCGCAGCGCCCGCACCATGTGCATGTGGCCGCGATCGGCCTCCGAGACCCGTGGCTCGGGCATCTCGACGGTGGGGAGTTCGATGCCGAGCTCGTCGGCCCAGGCCTCGGTGGCGAAGAGGTTGGTCTCGTAGCACCACTGCAGGTTGGTCATCAGGTCCGACGCCGGTGACGGGTCCTTCAGCGCGTGGCTCATCGCCAACAGGTTCGAGAGCGTGAAGCACATGTGGTGCCAGCGGATCGCGGGAAGGTCGATCGGCGCGCCGGCCAGCTCCTCGTAGCGGGCGTAGAGCGTGGCGAAGTCGCCGTAGCCGACGATGGTGTCGCGCATGCGCCAGGCCGCCAGGTCCATCATCGGGTCGCCGATGTGGCCGAGCTCGAGGTCGAGCACGGCGACGATCTTGCCGTCCGCGTGGTGGAACTGGCCCGAGTCCCAGACGATCGGCGCCTCGCGTCCCTTCGAGTCGACGGGGTTGCGGCGAAGCCAGCCGATCGTGAACTCGAGAAACGGATCGGGGTGCTGCTTGAGCGAGCGGTAGTGCTCCTCGTAGCGGTCGAGGCCGATCAGGCCGGCGCGGGCCGGGTCGTCGGCTCGCCGGATCTCTGCCTCGACGAACGGCTCGATGGGCAGCGCGTGGAGCCGGGCCAGGATCGCGAGATAGTCGTCGACCGCGGCGTCGCGCTCGTCGTCGGGCGTGTCGGGGAAGTGCTCCTGGCCGGCGACCCGGTCCATGACGTAGGCCTGGGGCTCGTCGATCCACCCCCGCACAGTGGCGACCGGGATGCCGTGGTCGCCGAGCACCTTCTGGAAGGCCATCTCGTGCTCGAGGGGGAAGATCAACGGCATGTCGGTGCGGTCGCCGCGCACGACCAGCTCGTGCCGTTCGCCGCCCTTGTCGACGGTGGCGAACCACACCGGGCGCCACCGGGTCTGGCGAGTGAGCTCGACGATGGTGCCGCCGAACTCGGTCTCGAACCAGCGGGTGATGTTGTCGTCGGCGCCCGCCAGCGACTCGGATGACATCATGGCGATGTCCGGCGAAGGAGTTCCGTGCCCACGATCTGGCTCACCCTAGTCATCGGGTTCGGGCGTCAGTGCAAGCGGTGGTCCGGGGTCGCGGGTCAGCTCTCCGTCGCGAACGGTCCGCGGCCGAAGAGTCGGTCGAAGACCTGCTGGCGGTCGAACTGCATGGCGTAGGTGCGGGCCTTGTCCTCGCGGGCGAGGCGCTCGTCCGCGCTGACCTCGAAGACGACCTCGTCGAGCGCGGCCGCGATGTCGGCCGGACAGTCGGGCCGCACGATCGTGGCCGTGTCACCCACCGCCTCGGGGATGCCGCCCGTTTCGGTCGTCACCACCGGTCCACCGCCGGCGAGCATCTTCTCGACGATGGAGATGCCGAACGTCTCGGTGAACTCGGGGCGAGGCTTGCTCGCCAGCACGTAGGCCGCACTCCCGGCCATCAACGCGTTCTTCTCCTCGTCCCCGACGTCGTCGAAGAAGACGGCCCGGTCGCCGAGCCCCAACTCGACCGCTCGAGCCCGCATCGCCTCCCGCTCGTTGCCGGTGCCCGCGATCACCAGGCGCACGTGATGACGAGCCTCCGAGGCGGCATAGCCCTCCAGGAGGTCGTCGACCCCCTTGGCCGGGGTGATACGGGCCAGGAACAACACGTATTCGTCGCGCACGAGCCCCCGCCGTTCGACGACCGACCGGATCTCCTCGTCGGTGGTGGCGGTGAAGTCCTCGGTGTTGATGGCCGGATACGAGATGTCGACCCGCGCCCGGCACTGCTCGGCAAATGTGGTGCCGAGCAGGGCGTCGACCTCTTCTGCCGCCGCGACGATCAGGACTTTCGTGTAGGCCGAGACCGCGACGCACACGTCGTTGCCCAGATAGGTGACGAAGGCATGGGCCGCCGCGCCGAGTCGCCCTTCCTCGACACAGGAACGGACGACGTTGGTGATGTCCGATCCCACCGCTTCGGCATAGGTCGTGACCGGCACCGCACCCTTCATCGCCCGAGCGACCGACATCGCCTCCGCGACCACGTTGGCGTGGGGCGCCAGGTACAGCGACAAGACAGCTGTGGGGGTGCCATCCGTGAAGAGCTCGATCAGACGACCGACCAGGCCCGCGCAATGGCGCCCGTCGGGGATCTTGTAGTCGCCGACGGGGTCGGGTCGCTCCACGGTGATGCCCGGCGAATACGGCTTCACCGAGTCGAGCGGCTTCAGCGGGAGCTCGGTGATCGCATCCAGGGGCCAGGTGACGATGCGGACGTCGGTGAAGCCCCGCGCCAGCGCGGCTTCGGCCAGGTTGCGCGCCTCACCCGAGTGACCACAGATCACCGGGTCGGCCCGCACGACGATCACGAGACGGCGGACACCGGCGGGAAGGGGTTGGATCATCGTGGACACCTCAGGGCTTCGTGGCTGGGACGACTTCGGATCGGGGTGTCATCGGGGGCATCACCCGGTTGTCGGGCGACTCGGTGGGCGGGTCGCCGTCGCCCAGTCCGAGGGTTCGGGGCCGAGATCGATCTGGATGCGACTGGCGGCGTGCAGCTCCGCGTTCGTGATCCACGACCGGTCGAGCGAACGACCGTCGACCGTCACGGCTTGCACGAAGGACACTGGGCCGTCGACCTCGGGTTCGACGAACCCGGTCGTCTCGATGACGACATCGGACGTGCCGGTCCGCATCCGGACATGGCGGAAGGCCGGCGCGTTGACGAGGAAGATGCCGTGGCCCGCCGCGGGAAACAGGCCGACCGAGGCCCACACGTACCACGCGCTCAGGCCGCCCGAATCCTCGTTGCCGGGGAGGCCGCCACGACCGGTTCCGAACTGGGTGGTGATCACCGCGTGGACGATCTGTGCCGTCCGGTCGGGCCGGCCCACCCAGTGGTACGCCCACGGCACTTCCATGTCGGGTTCGTTGTTGAGTCCCTCGAAGCGGTTGAGGGCGTAGCCGGAGGCGACCTCGGCGCTGCTCGGCGCCTCGCCCAGCTGCTTGACCGCTTCTGCTCCGAACCCGAAGAACCGGTCGAGCAACTCGGTGAAGCGTTCCTCGCCGCCGGCGAGCTCGATCCGGCTCGCCATGTCGTGCATGAGCCGAAACGAGTAGTTCCAGCGTCCGCCCTCGTAGAATGTCGAATCGATCAGGAGGCCGCTCTCGGGATCGAACGCGTTGCGCCACCGACCGGCGAGGGCGTCGAGCTCATCCGCGAGCCGGTGGTCATCGACGTGACGGGCGACCTTGGCGGTGCAGTGGTGCCCGATGGCCAGATCGAGGGTGTGGCTGATCGGGTGTGCCACACCGTGTTCGAGGTATTCCTCGCCGTAGAAGCGGCGCAGGTCGGTGTGCATGTGCAGCAGCACCCACTCCCAGTCGATGCCGGGGAGGCCGAGCGAGCACGCGTCGGCGAAGAAGGTGTGGGCCAACGCGCTGGCCTGCCGGAAGAAGCGGTCGGCGCCGCGCGACATCCGGTAGCCGATCGGGAGATTGCCTTCTTCCGCGGCGACCTGAATCAGGGCATGGACGAGCTCGGCGGCAACGTCGGGTGCGGTGGTCGCCAACAGCGGAAGCTGCGTCTTGTAGATGTCCCACATGGTCGCGATGTCGAACGCGAAGGCTCCGTCCATGGGCCAGAACGGGCTCTCGTCAGGAGCGAGGCAGGGCTTGATCGCCGCGTGGTACATCGCGGTGGCGAACGTGGCGCGTTGCTCAGAGCTCCCATCTTCCACCCGGATCGTGTCGAGCTGGCTTCGCCACGCCGACCGGCTTCTCGATCTGCGTTCGTCGAATCCGCTGTCGTGCGACTCGAGGTCGGCGTGGAGGTTTCGTTCCGCCTGTTCGACCCCTCGGAGCGAGAAGCCGATCCGAAGCTCGACCGACTGCCCCGATTCGGTCGGGCCGAGCAGCAGGATGCCGAACGGCCGGACGGTGGTCTGGCGGATCGAGTCGAGGTCGAGTCGGCGGCCGCCGGCCATCAGCCGACGGTCGTACCAGAGCATCTGCTTCCAGTCCGGCGTGTCGCACTCGAGGTGCATCGCCAGCGGGACGCCCTCGACGACGATCTCACCCTGTGCAACCCCGGGGCTCACGATCTGGAGATGGGCGCGAGACGGCACGGTCTGTCCGTGTTCGATCGCGAGGCCACCGTTCGTCACGTCGATCACGACGCGGGCGTCTCGGTGGGCCGGGAAGGTGTAGCGGTGGATCGCCGACTTCGGTCCGACGGTCAGTTCGCAGTCGATGCTTCCTCCGAGGCGGGCCCGGTAGTAGCCGGGCTCGGCGCGCTCGTCGGTGAGTGCCCAGTCGGTGCCGAGGGCATCGAGCGGCTCGAGCATGGGGGTGACGCGGACATAGTTGTAGTACTTGCGGATCGCCCCGGTGCCCGACTGCTGGAAGTGCGTGAACCCAGAAGCGACCGAACGATCATGCAACGCTGTTGGAATGCCCTCGGTCGCCATCGAATAGAGGCCGTACCCCGTCGGGTATGCACCGGAGTAGGCGCACGCCGAGACCATCCCGAACGGGTAGGTCGCACCGGGGTGGGTGTTGCCGACCTGCGGTTTGGGTCGCCACCAGGTCGACGCGAGACCACCCGGCGTCGGAAGGTCGGTCACTTCCGTGCCGATGAACGGATCGACCTCGTCGTACACGAGGGTGACCGTACGGAAGCCGTGTTCCAGGTTGATTTCCTGAACATGAACGCAACCCGGATTCGGGTCAGGTCGACGTCAGCCTTGGCCGCTGCACGCGAAACCGCCGCCTACCAGGGTTGATCCCGGTAGACGGCGGTTCGTGGCGGTCCTGATGCGACAACGTTCGAACCAGTCTGAGGGTCGGTGACCTGGGCACTCGGGACGCCTCCATCAGATCCGGCGTCGTTCGGTGGTCGAATGGGCGCTACTCGCGCGCGGACGGTGCTTCGGAAGCGAGACTTGCTCTTGGAGGCCTGGATGTCGAGGTCGGAGAACTCTGCGAACTGTGGAGGAGCGATCTCAGGAAAGCCGGCTCGGTGTCACGAACGACGTTCGGTGCGCCAGCTCGATCGTCGAGGTCAACGTGAACTGGGACTGCAATGGCAGATCAGCCGACGACGAGCCCACCATGACGTCGATGTCGCCCGCTTCGACGACGAGTTGGTTGCGAGCGTTCAGGAACGCGAGTTGCGAGGTGTCGTAGTCGAAGTGCACCCGCACCGAGGCGCCCCGCTCGACCGTCACTCGACGGAACCCGCCGAGTTGGCGGACGGGCCGCACCATGGACGCCGCGACATCCCGGACGTACATCTGGAGAACTTCGTCGCCAGAACGGTCGCCGGTATTCGTGACGGTCGCCGAAACTGTGACCACATCGCCGGCGGCCACCGTCGTGCCGGACAACTCGAGGTCGGTGACGTCGAACGTCGTGTACGACCGACCGTGGCCGAACGGCCAGGCAGGGTCGCTCGAGCCGTCGATGTAGGCGCGGTCCGAGGAGTATCCGCTCCCGTGCTTGTGGCCGTGATACGTGGGTGACGCGCCGGTCGCCGCCGGGTACGAAATCGGCAACTTGCCGCCCGGATTCGTGATGCCGAAGAGCGCATCGGCAATCGCCTCGGCACCGTGTGGGCCGGGGTGCCACGCCTGCAGGATCGCCGCCGCGCCGGCAGCGTCAGCCGCGATGTCGAGCGCACGACCGCTGACCAGCACCACCACCGTGGGAGTTCCCGTCGCGATCACGCCGCGCAACAGTTCGCGTTGTGCGCCGAGCAGGTGCAGCGTCTGGCGATCGCGACCCTCACCTCCGGTCGCATCACCGACCCAGCCGGTCTTCTCACCGACACAGACCACCGCCACCTCCGCTGCCGCTGCCGCGGCGACAGCGTCGTCGACGCGCCTTGCATCCGGGTCGGTCCAGTCGCATCCCGGCACCACGATGGTCGGCGCGCGGGACGACATCGCCTCGGCGATCGTCACTGTGCTGGGGTAGAGCTCGCGGATCGCGGCGTCCAACTCGTCGCGCGGCACAACCTCGCTGGTCGAGTGGAACACCTCGGTGACGATGTCGAGCATCGGGTCGACCGAGGACGATCCAGTGTCGGATACGCCGGCCATCGTGCCGCCGAAGCCGGCCGTCATGGCGCGGAACAGCTCTGTGCCTGACGGAGGCGTGTACGCCGCGAAGAGCACCCGTAGGTTGTCGACCACGGGGCCGACCAGCGCAACCGATCCGACATCGGCCGACAGCGGCAGTGTGCCGTCGTTCTCGATCAGCACGAGGGTCTCGTCGGTGATCGAGCGAGCCAGCGCGATCGACTCCGGAAGCGCGAACGCCGATGCGGCCGTCGAGGCATCGGCAAACGGCGAGTCGATCAGCCCGACCGCGAATTTGTGAGTGAGCACTCGACGGAGAGACAGGTCGACCAGCGCCTCGTCAAGTTCGCCGTCGGCGACCATCTCGGGGATTTCGGCGTAGCCGATTGCGGAGGGCAGCTCGACGTCGAGGCCGGCTGCCAGGGCCATACGCCCGGCTTCCCGTTCATCTGCTGCGACCGCATGCGGATCCTTGATGCGGGCGACGGCGGAGTAGTCGGCGACCACGGCACCGTCGAAGCCGAGGGTGTCACGTAGCAGCTCTGTGAGGATCGCGTACGACGCGGCGACGGGCTCGCCATCGATCTCGGAGTAGGAGTTCATGACCGAGGCGAGTCCGGCGTCGCGAACGGCGGCCTCGAACGGCAGCGCGAACGTCTCGTACAGCTGGCGGGGTCCGGCGGTCGTGAGCGTCTGGTTGAGTGCTCCCTCGGTGAGCGAGTAGCCGAGGAAGTGTTTCGCCGTCGCGATTGTGCCGGTCGACAAGTCGTCGCCCTGCATTCCGCGGACGAAGGCGACGCCCATGGCCGCGACATGATGGGCGTCTTCGCCGTAGGTCTCGTGGATGCGACCCCACCGCGCATCCCGGGCGATGTCGAGCACCGGCGACAACACGTGGTGCAGTCCGACAGCCCTCGCCTCGCGGCTCGCGACGCGTGCCATCGCCTCGATGCGGTCCGGTCGCCACGTCGCGCCGAGTCCGATCGCAGTCGGAAAGTTCGTGGCCGAATCCTGGGCGAGACCGTTGAGGGCTTCGTTGTGCACCATCGCTGGGATACCGAGTCGCGTTTCGTCGACGAGGTAGCGCTGGATCTCGTTGAGGGTCTCCACCAATGCGGCGGGCTCTGATGCGAGGTTGCCGCCCATGCACACGTGACCGAGGCCATGAGGAATACTCGCCGCCAACCCGTGCTGGGCCATGTCCGTCGGAAACGCTCCGACGAGCTGCGCCGCCTTCTCCTGGATCGTCATCTCCGCAATGAGGGCTTCGACCCGGTCGACGAGCGGCAGGTCGGGATTGCGGAAGCTCATGGTGCACCGAAGATGTAGGCCGACTCTTCGCCGCTCAGGTGGAGGTTGGCGGCCTCGGCGTTCTGGCGGATCTCGGCGGGCGATGCGCCTCCCACGATCGCGTGCGGCGCCAAGTCGGACCCGAGTAGCCATGCGATCGCCACGTCGCTGAGGGCGACGTCGCGCTCGGCGGCGACCTCGGCGGCACGCTCACGCCGAGCCCAGTTCTCCTCCCCGTCGTAGCTGCGGAACACCTCGGCGAGATGCCCGTCGGTTGCCGATTCGAAATCGACGCGACGCAGATTGGCCGACAAGATGCCACCGGCGAGCGCTGACCAGGCAATGACCGGAAGGCCGGTTGCCAGGTGCCACTCCCGGTCGGTGGCCCCGATTTCACCGGTGAGCGTCACCACGTCGTCCCACTGGGGGACGAGCTGGTCGACGAGGCTGTAGTGCGCACTGTTCGCGACCGGTCCGTGCAGGCCGTTCGCTGCAGCGTGATCGATCGCCGCCTGGATGCGGGCCGATGCCCAATTCGAGACGGCCCACGCATCAATGCGACCGGCGGTGATCTCGGCGTTGGCCGCATCGACGAGCTCCGACACGGGGACCGATGCATCGTCGCGGTGGAAGGACCAGACATCGAGCCGGTCGAGCTGCATGCGGTCGAGCGAGTCGACGACATCCTCGTGCACGCACTCGGGTCGGACTCGCGCCGCCTCCCAGTCGGGGGGCTCCGGGTGCGCACCTTTGGCCATGAGCACCACATCCGCGCGGTTTCCACGGTCGCGGATCCATCGCCCGAGCAGCGCATCGACCGACCGGTCGCCCCACGCGTAGATGTGGGCGGTGTCGAAGGCCCGTATTCCGACGTCGTGCGCGGCATCGAGACACGCGAGTGCGCTGTCGTCGTCGAGGTTGAGCAGGCCCATCGCGCCCTGAACGATGATCGAGAGATCGGGGCCGACCCCCGGGAGGCGTCGCGTCTTCATGATTCGAATGGGTAGCGCACGCCGATCTGGTCCCTGATCTCGTCGCTTAGCTCCGCGAGTTCGACGCTGGCCGCGTGGGGCATGCGTGGGCTCTCCGTCCGCCCCTCGGCGACACAGCCCATGACCTCCTCGATCTGGTATTCGAAGCCGTTCGCGGTGTGGGCTGTTTCCGTCGACTCCTCGACTCCCTCGGCGAAGAGGGTCGCGGACTGCGCCGACCAGAACGCCGGGATCTCGATGTGGCCGTCTGTGCCGCGGATCACCGCGTGGTGGTCCAGGTTCGCTCGGACGGCGCACCCCAGCTGAGCCAGTCCGCCGCCCGGGTACCGAGCGGAGATCGCCACGTGCTCGTCGACGCCGGTCTCACCGACCGATCCGACCGCGCGGACGGCCTCTGGCGCAGAGCCGTAGAGCCACTGCGCCAACGCCAGCGGATACACGCCGACATCGAGGATCCCTCCGCCAGCGAGCTCCGGTGAGAACAGGCGATGGTCCGACATCGCCGGGGCACGAAATCCGAACGATGCGGTGAGCAACTGCACCTCGCCGATACGGCCTTCGTCGATCCAGGAACGCACCGCCTCGAGCGTCGGGAGGAAGCGGGTCCACATGGCCTCCATCGCGAACACCCCGGCAGCCGCAGTGGCGGCGACGAGCTCGCGGGTGGTTGCAGCTGTGGGGGTCATCGGCTTCTCGACCAGGACCGGAACGCCGGCTTCGACACAAGCCAGTGCGGCCTCGGCGTGCGCCGTGTGGGGTGTGCACACGTACACCGCGTCGAGCCCGCCGGCCGAGAGCATCGTGTCGATCGAGTCGTGCGCAGCGTCGATACCGTGCTCGGACGCGTACGCCTGCGCCCGCGAGAGATCCCGACCGGCGACCGCGACGATCTCGGCACCGTCAATCGTGGCGGTGGCCTCGCGGAAGGTCCCGGAGATGTGACCGTGGCCGATGACTCCCCAGCGAAACGTCACCGGGTCTCGCCTTCGACACCGACCTGATCGAGCACACCCTCATCGTCGTTGTGGCTGTGCGTGAACCCGAGCTCACGTTCGATCTCCACCGTGGAGTCGGGACGGAAGGCCAGGATGTAGGCGCGGCGGAAACCAGGCGTGGTGTTGCCCCCGGAACCATGCATGACCCGTTCGTTGTGCACCGTCACGTCGCCCCGGCTGATCGGAACCGACACCGGCTCATCGGTGTCGAGCAGGTCGGTCCCGAGTGCGTGCGACTCTCCGCGATCCCCGAACTGGGGTTCATGCGGGCGCAGCTCCGTCTCGTGGTTGGTCGCCGGCACGAATCGCATGCAACCGTTGTCGACAGTGGAGCTGTCGATTCCCAACCAGAAAGTGGCCGTCCGGGTGTCGGGAGTGTCGGGCCAGTACGCCATGTCCTGGTGCCACGCGAAGACGGCGTCGTCCTTGAACGGCTGCTTCGCCAGTAGCTGGTCGTAGTCGATGACCATGCCGTCGCCGTGGAGCTGCCGTGCAACCGACGCCGAACGTCGCTCGAAAATGTTGTCCTGCCAGGCCGGGTGGTAGCGCCGAGGGAGCATCACGTTGATGATCGAGAAGTCCTCGGGTTCGCGGCCGTAGTCGCCGGCCATGTCGCAGTAGTCCTTCCCCGGCACCTCGATCTCGCGACGAAGAAATCGATCGTAGGTGACCTCGATCTGATCGACCTCGGCCTCGGTCAACAGGCCACGGAGATGGACGTAGCCCTTCTCTGTGAACTGCTGCCGCTCAGTCGCCGTGATTCGATACTCGTCGCCCGAGATCCGATCGCTCACGATGGTCCTAACCCAGGGCCACGAAGTCGTCGGCGGTTGCGTCATAGGTCAACAGCAGCGGTTCGCTGTCGCCGATGTCGTACTTGCCCGCACCGATCGATGCCGGAACCGCGGCGGTGACGGTGAGTGCCCCGTGGGTGTCGGCCGCGGTGCGGAAGGAGTCGTTGCTGAGGTCCGCTCCTGCAGTGGTCGCGATCTGGGCGAAGATCTCGATGGCCTGACAGGCCCAGATGGTGGTGTTGAGATTCACCGCGTCATCACCGGTCGGATCGATGTTGACGGTCTCGCCCGACGCGGCCTCGTAGCGCGAGACGCATTCGCCGACGCCGTCATCGCCGGTACGGGCAAGGTCCTGGAAATCTCGGAAGCCGACGGCGACCGACCCCTCGAGTGCGTCGGTCGAGTAGCCCAGGTCGCGATACAGATTGGGGTCGAAGTCGCTCGGGTTGGTCAAGACGACCTGGGGTCGGAAGGCGCCGCGATCGACGCCGGAAACGACATCGACACCAGAACCGACCCCGATCGCCAACACGGTGTCGGCCCCGTCGCTCTGCCAGACCTGGGAGAACGCCGCCATCTCAGCCTCGCGCGCGGCGACGTCAGCGCTGCCGGTCGTCGACTGGGTTGTCGAAACCACGTTGACTCCGGCATCGGCAAGCGCCGACGACCATTGGCCGAGCTCGTCAGTGGCATCGACCGCCGCGTGCACGGCGACGGCGCCATCGAGCGCTCCGACATCGACGAGTGATGCGACGTTGATGCCCGCGCTTCTCGCCGGAAGCGCTCCGGGGCCGATCACCACGGCCTGCGAGCGATCGAACTCCTCCTGGCTGACACCGAAGGTGTTGATGAAGATCGTCTCGTTCACGTCGGTGAAGCACGTGAGGTTCGACCGCAGGGGACCCATTGCGGCGAAGACCTGTTCGTCCTGCGTGAGCTTCACGCACGCCGCTTCGCTCTCGACATCGCCGAGAGGGGAGTACTTGGCGAACACCGGCTCGAGCGAGCGGCCGAGCACACCACCGTCGTCGTTCACCGCGTCGATGGCGGCCTGCCACTGCGCTTCGACATCGCCGTTGCTGCGGCCGATCACCTCGACGTCGATGACCACGACGCCGATCTTGATGCTCTCCGCGGTGACGCCTCGAAACGAATCGGTCAACTCCACCGGCGCAGCGGTGGGTTCCGGCGCGGCGGTGGTTGTCGTCCCATCGGGATCGGGCGCGACCGTGGTCTCGGTCGCCTGGGCCTCTGTCGTGGTTGGGCTTGATTCCTGTTCGCCCCCGTCATCCCCGCACGCGGCGGCGAACCCGGCGATGGCCAACAGCAGAGCAAGCACGCGGAGTTGTCCCATGTCGTTCCCCCTCGAAGCGAATCCGGGAAGCTTGGCACAATAAGTTGACGTCCACAACCTAATAGTCGAGACTTGACGGATCGCCCGTACCGCCTCCTCCGCAACCGCTGATCTGCGCCGCCGAAACCTGGCGAGCGTCCTGACGATTCTCCATCGTCACGGTGCGCTCCGCCGTGCCGAACTCACTTCGATGACCGGTCTCAACAAGAGCACCGTGCTCAGCTTGGTCGAGGAGCTCTCCGTTCTCGGGCTGGTAGCCGAGTCGAGCGCGGTGTCGGACGGGTCGCGTGGACGGCCGTCATCGATCGTGCACCCGAACACCACCGACGTCGTCGCCGTGGTCACCGAGATCGCCGTCGACTTCGCACGACTTGCCGTCATCGGACTGGGCGGAACAGTGCTCCAGTCCATTGACATCGATGTCTCGCCCCGCCGGCTCGGTCCAGCTGCCACCGCCCAGGCGCTCGGAGAGGCCGGCGTCCAGCTCATCGTTCCGGGAAGCGCGGTCGTGGCTGCCGCGACGGCAATCCACGGGGTCGTTTCACCGGAGGGCCACCTCGTGACCGCCCCGAACATCGACTGGCACGACATCGACCTCCCAACCTTCACCCGCTCACTCCTCCCGGGAGGAATCGATGTGTTCTTCGGCAACGACGCCGACCTCGGCGCGCTCGGCGAACACCGTCGCGGCGCGGGCGCGGCGTGGAGCGACCTTCTCTACATCTCGGCCGAGCGAGGTATCGGCGGAGGATTGATTCGTGACGGGCGACTTCAGTCGGGCGCGCGCGGCTATGGCACCGAGCTCGGCCACCTCATCGTCAGCCCGGGAGGCCGGACCTGCGCCTGCGGCGCCGCAGGATGCCTCGAGACCGAGATCGGTGAAGCTGCTCTTCTCCGCAAGGCCGGCCGTCGAACCGATGCCCGCACCGTGATCGAGCTGGCCCGCAACGGCGACACCGCGGCCATGGACGCGGTCACCGATGTGGCCAGCTGGCTCGGCTTCGCCATCGGCAATCTCGTGACGCTTCTCGACCCGGAGCGGGTGATCGCCGGCGGATACCTCGCCGACATCGTCGAGC
>JBDQKM010000008.1:0-34227 GCA_040263275.1 Acidimicrobiales bacterium | reverse complement strand
TGCGGGCCGACGGGCTTCCCGCCGAGGTGTGCGCCGACCTCGACGGCGGCGTCGCCGCCGCGGACGTGATCTCGACCTCGACCGGTTCGCACGAACCGCTCGTGCGGGGTTCACAGGTTCGCCCCGGGACGCATGTCGACCTCGTCGGTGCGTTCAACGCGGCGATGCGCGAGTCCGACGACGCCCTGGTTGGCACCGCGTCGGTGTTCGTCGACACCCGATCCGACGCCGTGCTGGCGGGCGACCTCGCCGCCCCGATCGCCGCCGGGGTGATCAGCGCAGACGTCATCCGGGCCGATCTCGCAGAGCTGATCAGCGATGCCCATCCGGGCCGATCCGACGACGACGAGATCACGGTCTTCAAGTCGGTCGGACTGGCCCTCGAGGACGTGGCCGCGGGTCGGCTGGCCTTTGGGGTCGGCGACGCCGGCGTCAGTGGATCGTGAGGGCGCCTGTGGCCGAGAGTTCCAGCCGGTCGGCCGCGGCCGCCCTGGCGTAGGTGGTTTCGTCGAGCACGAGGATCGGCACCGTCGTGCCGTAGAGCTCCCGGGCCACGAGCGAGCCGGTCGCGAGGATCTCGTCGGGCCGATGCATCAGGAGGGCGGCCGGTGCCGTGCCCAGCCGCACGGCCTCGGCGAGCACCGAGCTGGCGGAGCTGGAACCCCGCCCGCCGGGCATCACCACCATGCAGCCGGCCAGCGACACTCCGGTCTGCGGGTGGTGCTCGTCGGTGATCGTCCCGTGTTCGGCCGAGTATCCGCCCCAGAAGCTCAGCGGTTCGTCGAGCGCGACGACCGCGCCGGCCGCGGCCCCTGCCACGACCACCCGGGCCCCCGTCAGCGCCACAGGGCGTCCGTTCGCACGAGCCGCCCGGCCACGGCCGACTCGACACAGTCGTCGACGCTGCCGAAGGCGACGTCGATGCCGAGATTGCCGGGCGCGTAGTGGGCCCATTTCGCCGAGTCGGTGAGGGCGAAACCGTGGATCTCGCCCATCACCGGTGTGATGTAGGTGCAGGTGTCGGTGACGATCTGCACGCCGGCCGATTCGAGCCGGTCGACCCAACCTCTCAGCGCGATCTCGTGCAGGACCGCACGGGCGGTGTTGACGAAGCACGCGACGCCGGCGTCGATCCGTCGATCGCCGAGCAGTTCGACCAGCCGTTCGAACTCGGCCACCGAGTAGTGCGGGGTCCCGAGACTCACCGCACCGAGGGGGCGGTCGTCGGTCGCTGCGGTGGTCAACGCATCACGGGCCCGTCGCAGGTCGTCGGGGCCGACGTCGACGGTGCGGTCGGGGAGGCGTCCGCCCAGGGCGTCGGTCAGCGTCGCGGCCTCCGGCGTGACGCCGACGACGTGGAAGATGCCCACGGCGCCCGACGAGGCGGCGGCGCTGCCGAGGGCCTTGAGTCGGTGTTCGGGTGTGTGCGGCGGCAGGCCGTCGATGACGGGCACGCGGTCCTCGACCTCGGCACCGATCAGATACCCGAGCACCGGCGCCAGGACGTCGTGGTCCAGGAGCTCATCGCCCACGCCGCGCAGTCGGAAGAGCACTTCCCCGCGGCGATGCTCGTCGAGGTGAAGGCCTGCGGCCGGTGCCCGGCCGGTGATGGCCGCACAGATGTCGATGAAATCGCCGTACCGATGGGTGCGTGCGCCCAGCACCGAATTGGCGAACACGATCGCGTTCGACTCGGCCCACGCGACGTGCTGACCGAAGCCCGGTCGTGTCGCCAACTGGTAGGGCGCGCAGGTCCAGGTGGGTTCGCAGCCCATCGTCTCGTAGAGCTGCATGAGGCGGCGGGACGCCTCCGCCTCGGTCGGGGGTCCCTTGTAGAGGTCGGGGTGGAGGAGGTCGAGCGACGAGACGTTGAGGGTGGTCGGCACCGACACCCGCGCGTCGTCGTCGACGAGGCGCTGGGCGAAGTCGATCCCCGACTGGCCGTGGTAGAGACAACTGTCGATGTGGGCGCCCTCGATCGACAGCAGCCTCGTGGCCCCCATCGTCTCGGCCAGCCCGGTGACGATGCGCATCGCCAGGGCCGGTGCCTCGCCGGCCTCACCGGCCAGGGTGGCGGCATCGTCGTCGGTGAGATGGAGCGTCACGCGGGCCACCGTAGTATTCGCTCCGTGAACGCCGAGCCGACTCTCGCCGATGACGAGGCCCGTCTCGCCGACATCGCCGCCGAACTCGACGCCGCGCTTCGTGCCCACGTCCCCCGATGGTTGACCCGCCGGGCCCTCGCGTTGGCCCCCGCGATCGACCGGGCCGTCGTCGACGACGCGGTGACGGCGACGATGAGCGAGCTCGCCCCTCGACTGACCCGGGTGTTGACGGCCGACGTCGATGCCGGTGCCGGGTCTCCGTTGGCGACGATCCGCGGGGCGATCGGGCGGCTCAGTGCGGTCCTCGTGGAGATGGGGGCACAACCGGTGCAACGAGACGAGTTCGACGTGCGGGCGTTTCCCGATGACGTGTTCGCCCTCGGGCCCGCCTCGTTCGCCGACATCGACGAGACACTCCAGGAGCCGGGGTTGATGTGGGGCGCGGCCCGAGCCCACGTGCATCTTCGACGGCGTCGGGAGGGAGCGGGATGACCACCGTGGTTCTCACCCGCGATCTGATGGACGGAAGCCGGTTCCGAGCGGCCATTCCCGATGTCGTCGTGGTGCGGTCGCCCGGTGCATCCGAGCTGGGCGACGCCACGCTGGTGCTGCTCGACCTGGCGCTCGGCCTCGACGTGGCCTCCGTCGTCGCGGCGGGCGTGCCGGTGGTCGCCTACGGCGCCCACGTCGGCGCCGACGCCCTCGAGCGGGCGATCGCGGCCGGATGTGTCGACGCCGTCCCTCGCTCGAAGATCTTCCGCAGGGCAGCCGACTTGCTCGGCTGACCGTCGGTAGGATCCAGCCCCGTGTCCGAACGCCGCCCTTTCCCCGATGTGCTCGCGCAGGTCGCCCAGGTCGAGGGGTGGATGACCGACGACCAGGCCCGCCGTCTCCACGACCGCGCCGTCGAGCTCGGCGCCGGCACTCGCATCGTCGAGATCGGCAGCTTCCGGGGGCGTTCGCTCATCGTCCTCGCCTCGGCGGCCGCCGACGGCGTCGAGATCGTCTCGATCGATCCCCACGCCGGGTCCGATCGGGGACCGCAGGAGATCGAGGCCGACCAGCAACGCGGCGACGACGACCACTCGATCTACAACCGCAACCTGATCGACGCGGGCGTGCGCGACCGCGTCACCCATGTCCGCAAGATGAGCGACGAGGCACGCGACGATGTCGAGGGCGAGATCGACCTGCTCTACATCGACGGTGCCCACCGTTTCTCCCCGGCCCGCGCCGACATCGTCGACTGGGGCGACCGGGTCTCCGGCGGCGGAACGATGCTGATCCACGATTCCTTCAGCTCGATCGGGGTCACCCTGGCCCTCCTGTCGACCACCTTCCTCTCAGGTGAGTGGCGGTATGTCGGCCGGTCGCAGTCGATGGCGGAGTACCGCCGCGAACGCCTCACCCCGGCCGAACGGGTTGCCGATCTCGCCCGTCAGGCCCTGCAATTGCCGTGGTTCGTGCGCAATGTGGTCATCAAGGTGTTGCTGACGGCAAAGCTCTTTCCGCTGACGCGACTCTTGGGTCATCGCACCCGCGATTGGCCCTACTGACGTCCGTTCCGGCGTCTCGGCGAAACAGACGCATCAGCATTCGGAAACAATCCCGAAACAGTCGCTTCCTATGTTGCCTCCTGTTCGCTCGCGGATACCCCGCGGCGTTGGGGAGGAAGAACGATGGAATCAGGCGATATCGCGTGGATGTTGATCTCCACGGCGCTCGTCGTGTTCATGGTGCCGGGTCTGGCGCTGTTCTACGGCGGTATGACCCGCTCGAAGAACGTCTTGAACATGCTCAACATGAACACCTACTGCCTCGGCATCGTGCCGTTGCTGTGGGTACTGTTCACGTTCTCGCTGGGCAACAGCGGCGACGGTGACGGGCTCGAGGCGTTCATCGGCAACTTCGATGCCGTCGGCCTGAAGGACCTCACCGGCAATCCGGAGGCGCTCATCGGCGTGGCGTTCTTCATGACGTTCGCCGCCATCACCCCCGCCCTCATCTCGGGCGCGGTCGCCGACCGCATGAAGTTCTCCGCCTGGGCCGTGTTCGTCCCGGTCTGGTCGATCCTCGTCTACACGCCGGTGACCTACTGGGTCTACACCGGTTGGCACCACTCGAAGCTCGACCCCGCAGCCATCGACTTCGCCGGTGGCACCGCGATCCACATCAACGCCGGTGTGGCGTCGCTCGCCCTCGTGCTCGTGCTCGGCAAGCGCAAGGGCTGGCCCGACGCGGCGATGCCGCCCCACAACCTGACCTTCGTCATGCTCGGCGCGGGCATCCTCTGGTTCGGCTGGTTCGGCTTCAACGCCGGTTCGTCCGGATCGGCCGACGGGGTGGCCGTGCAGGCGCTGCTCAACACCTTCGTCGCTGCGGCGGCGGGCATGATCGGCTGGCTCGCGATCGAGAAGATCCGTGACGGCCACGCCACCACCCTGGGCGGCGCCTCCGGCGTCATCGCCGGCCTCGTGGCCATCACCCCGGCCGCCGGCTACGTGGGCGGGCTCTCGCCGATCATCTTCGGTGTCGTCGCCGCGGTCTGCTGCTACTTCGCCATCCAGCTCAAGACCCGATACGGCTACGACGACTCGCTCGACGTCGTCGGGATCCACATGGTCGGCGGCATCATCGGTGGCGTGCTCCTCGGGTTCTTCGCCGACGCTCGGATCAACGAAGTCGACGGGGCGTTCTTCGGCGATGCCGGCCTGGTCGTCAGCCAGATCATCGCCATCGTCTCGGTGTTGGTCTTCTCCTTCGTCGTGACCTACGTGATTGCCAAGGTCCTCGATTCGGCGATGGGCCTCCGGGTCTCCGACGAGGACGAGATCACCGGTCTCGACCAGACCCAACACGCCGAAACCGCCTATCTCGACTGATCCCACAGATCTGTGGAGGGAAACCGGGCCCCGGCCACGGTTTCCCTCCGCGGATCGGGGACACTGGGAGTCGTATGAACGCAATCCCGGCCACGTCGGCGGTGCTCTCCGACTCCTCCCTCATCGGCACGGGGCTGTCGCGGGCCTACACGGCTGAGATCGACTCGTGGTTGCAGTCGGTCGTCGGTGGTGTCGGCGAGATGCGCGGCGTCGCGCTCGCGTCGGTGGGCGGCTACGGCCGGGGCGATCTGAGCATGGGGTCCGATCTCGATCTGCTCCTGATCCACAACGGCTCCGGACACGTTGCCGAGGTCGCCGAGAAGATCTGGTACCCGATCTGGGACACCGGCATGAAGCTCGGCCACGCCGTGCGCACCATCGACGAAGCGCTCGAGCTCGCCGACGGTGATCTCGACACCGCCACTTCGCTGCTCGACATCCGCCTCATCGGTGGCGAGGAGCGGCTCGTCACCGAGCTGGCCGAGAAGTCGAGGGCTCAGTGGCGCCAGAACGCCGACAAGATGCTGAACCTCCTGTCGGAAGGCACCCGCCAGCGCCATGCCGAGGCCGGCGAGGTCGCCTTCCTCCTCGAGCCCGACCTCAAGGCGTCGCGCGGTGGGCTGCGCGACGTCCACGCGCTCCACTGGATCGATCTTGCCGACGATGGCCTGCTCGAGGAGTCCGAGCGCCAGGGCCTGGTGGGTCCCCACGACACGCTGTTGTCGGCGCGGGTGGAACTCCACCGTTCGACGGGTCGGCACTCGAACCAGCTGCTGCTCCAGGACCAGGACGAGGTGGCCGCGGCGCTCGGCTACGGCGACGCCGACGACCTGATGGCCGATGTCTCCCAGGCGGCCCGCACCGTGGCCTGGATCACCGATGCGGTGCTGCACCGGATGCACCTGCGGTCCACGCGCCGGCGCTGGCGGCGCAAGGTGCGTGAGCTCGGCCATGGCATCCGCATCGTCGACGAGACCCTGCAACTCGACGACGACGCCCCCATCGCCAGTGATCCCGTACTGCCGTTTCGTGTCGCCTACTTCGCGGCGAAGGAGGAAGCCTTCATCGAACGGTCGGTGCTCGATCGCCTCGCCGACGAGAGCCCGAGCCTTCCGGACCCATGGCCCGACCAAGCCCGCGAGGTCCTCGTCGACCTCCTCCTTCTGGGCAGCGAGGCCATCCGCACGCTCGAGGCGCTCGACCAGGTCGACCTGTTGTCGCGCCTCCTGCCCGAGTGGGCGCCGAACCGAAGCCGCCCGCAGCGCAACGCCTACCACCGCTACACGGTCGACCGTCACCTCATGGAGGCCGCCGCCGAGGCGGCCAACATCGCCGACCGGGTCGAGCGCCCCGACCTCCTCGTGCTCGGCGGGCTGTTCCACGACATCGGCAAGGGATACCCCGGGGATCACTCCGAGGTCGGGGTCGATCTCGTGCGCCGGATCGCCACCCGCATGGGCTATCCGCCGGCCGACGTCGACGTGCTCGCCACCCTGGTCCGACACCACCTGCTGTTGCCCGACACCGCCAGTCGCCGTGACCTCGAGGACGAGGACACGATCCGCTTCGTGGCCGAGGAGATCGACTCGGTCAACACGCTCGAGCTCCTGGGCGCCCTCACCGAGGCCGACTCCATCGCCACGAGCCATTCGGCGTGGAACAGTTGGAAGGCGGGCCTGGTGGGTGATCTGGTCGAACGGGCCAGTCACTATGTCCAGACGGGCGGCACCGTCATGCCGACCGTCTTCCCGTCCGAAGAGCTGCTCGCCCGTCTCCGCAGCGACGAGGAGCACGTCGAGCTGAAGGGTCACGAGCTCACGGTCATCACCGAAAACCGGAGGGGCACGTTTTCCCGCGTCGCCGGCGCCCTCTCGTTGCACGGGGTCGACATCCTCAATGCCCAGCTCCACACCGAGGGCGACCGCGCCCTCGAGGTGCTACGGGTCGGTGGTGGGATCGGTCTCGACGAACGACCCGAGCAGGTCGAGGATGACGTGCGCCGGGCACTCAAGGGTCGCGTCGCCATCCGGGCCCGCCTCATCCAGCGGGCCCGCAACTATCGCTATCAGCGGGCCTCCGCGTCGGGGCTCGTCGATCCCCAGGTGGTCTTCGACAACGAGATGTCGTCGTCCCACACGGTGCTCGAGGTGCGCGGCCCCGACTCGATCGGTGTGCTCTATCGCGTCACCCGAGCGATCGCCGATCTCGACCTCGACATCTACACGGCCAAGGTGCAGACCCTCGGCGACGACGTGGTCGACTCGTTCTACGTGCTCGATTCGGATGGTGACCGGGTCACCGACCCGGCCTACCAACGCGAGATCGAACTCGCGATCCTCACCGCGCTCGTCGCGGATGCCTGAGCGTCAGTCGATTCCTCGCCGCTCACGGAACCCGCCCCGCCTGCGGCGAATCGCTCCGCAGTCTGCGTAGGGTTCGGGGCGTGAACGAGCCGACTCCGACACCGCGCCGGGCCACCGAGCGGGAGCTGATCCGCTGGGCCGAGACCCTCTCGGCGACCGCCCAGACCGGCCTCGGCTTCACCGAGAACCTCTACGAGCGCGAACGGTTCGAGGAAGTGCTCGCGATCGCAGCCGACATCCGATCCCATGTCGAGGGTGGGTTCCACCCCGAAGAACAGGTGCAGGAGTGGCTCGACCGTGTCGGCTCCGGGGTCGCGGGCTACGTGACGCCGAAGATCACGGTCGGCGCCGTCGTGGGCAACGACGCCGAGGAACTCCTCATGATCCAGCGGGCCGACTCGGGCGTCTGGCTCTATCCGACCGGCTGGGCCGACGTCGGCTACTCGCCGGCCGAGGTCGTCGTGAAGGAGGTCTACGAGGAGACCGGCATCGAGTGTGAAGTGATCCGACCGATCGCCATTCTCGACGGCCAGCGGCGCGGCTTCACCCGCATCCCGCTCATCTCGCTCGTCTTCCACTGCCGCATGACGGGCGGCACCCTCGACCCGCATCCGCTCGAATGCAGCGACGTCGGCTGGTTCCGGGAAGGCGAACTCCCCGAACCCGTCGCCAACGCCGACCTCTGGGCCGAGCAGGCCTTCCGGGCGATCCGGGGTGAGGATCTCGACGTACAGTTCGACCGTCCCCGAACACCGCCCTGGCGGGGCGAGATCGACCACGAGGAATCATGATGGCCACCCCCACCGCCTACGAACCGGTCACGTCGATCGTCGACCATGGCACCACCCGCGACGGGCTGATCCAGATGCGGCGTCGCTGGCAGCCGGCGGGTGAGGCCCGCGCCGCCGTCCTGCTGCTCCATGGCATCGCCGAACACGGCGGCCGGTACGAACATGTGGGCCGCCGCCTCGCCGATGCGGGGTTCGACGTCGTGGCCATCGACCACCGCGGCTACGGCCGGAGCGGCGGTCGCCGCGGTCACGTCGACCGCTGGTCGCAGTTCACCGACGACGTCGAGGACCAGCTCCTCGAGGTGCGCTCGCTCGGCCTCCCGACGGTGCTCCTCGGCCATTCGATGGGTGGACTCATGGCCTCCCGCTACTGCGTCGACACCGATCGCCCCCAACCCGATCTCCTCGTGTTGTCGGGTCCCGCCCTCGAAGCCGAGATCAAGCCCCACCTGCGGATCGCGGCGCCGCTCATCGGGCGGTTGGCCCCCACCGTGGAGATCAAGGAAGACGGTGACCCGGCGCTGCTGTCGAAGGACCCCAGGGTCGGCGAGGTGTTCTACGCCGATCCCTACCGTGTCCCGTATCCCACCGCTCGACTCGGTCTCGAACTGATGGGCGCGATGCGCGAGGCCCACGAGAACATCGCCAACGTCACCCTGCCGATCCTCGTGCTGCACGGCACCGACGACGGACTCGTACCCCACTCCGCCAGTCAGGTCTTCGAGACGCTGCCCAACGCCGAGCGGATCCTCTACGAGGGGCTCCGCCACGAGCTCTTCAACGAGGCCGAGGGTCTCGAGATCGTCGACACCGTCATCGACTGGGTCGACGGACAGCTCCGCGGCTGACTCGAGCTCAGCTGTCGTTGTCGCGCAGGAACTGTTCGACTTCGGCCAACAGCGTCTCGGGGTCGTCGTCGAGCTCCTCGTCGATCTCGATGTCGTCGCCGTGTTCGTCGGCGTCGTCCCACGCCTCTTCGAGGTCGGCCACGTAGCCGGCCGTGTCGTCGTCTTCGGCGACGAGTTCGTCGACCTGACGCTCGTAGGTGGCGGCCGCGATCTCGAGGTCGGTGGAGTAGACCGACGTGCCCATCACGTCGCACACCCGCTCGACGAGAGCGAGTCCGGCCTTGGGCGACGGCGCGCCGGGCACGTAGGAAGGCACGGCTGCCCACACCGAAGCGGTGGGGACTTCCGCATCGCGGCACTGGGTCGCCAGCACGCCGACGATGCCGGTCGGGCCCTCGTAGGAAGAGGGCTCGAGCTCGAGCTCGGCCATCAGCCGCTCGTCGTCGGAGGCGCCGTAGACCTCGACGGGCCGAGAGTGCGGGACATCGGCGAGCAGCGCACCGAGGGTGATGATCTCGCTGACCTCGAGCGCACGGGCCGTCTCGATGATCTGTTCGCAGAAGGTGCGCCACCGCAGCTGCGGCTCGAGGCCGAGCAGCACGATGGCATCACGGCTCGCGCCCCGGACGCGGCACGCCCGGAACTGATTGGTCGGCCACGTCAGCGACCGTTGGCGGTCTTCGTCGAGTTGGACCAGCGGACGCGTGGTACTGAAATCGTAGAAGAACTCGGCATCGATCTCGGCGAGTGCCGTGCCGTCCCAGCGGTCGGCCAGATGGGCGGCGGCGATGCTGGCGGCGTCGCCGGCATCGTTCCACCCTTCGAACGCGGTGATCAGCACGGGCGACCGCAACTCGGGAAGGTTGGAGAGCCAGCGGACGTGGGCAGGGGTTTCGGCGTGCGTTGACACCCGAGCAACGCTATCGGCGAGAGCCTCTCAGCGTGCTCGCGTGACTCGGTAGGTGCCGTCGGCGTTGCGGCTCACGACCGCGCCATCGTTGCGCTTTCGTAACTCATCGGCCGTGGTTCGGTCGACGCCGTTTGCGAGCACGTATCCGCCGGTTGTTTTCGAGGTTGTCACCTGCTGCTCCTTGTCAGTCGGCGCTCGGGGGACGAGCCGACCGGACCCGCGTCGGCCACCCTACTACGTCTCCCCGCAACTATTCCGTCACGCAACTGACATATTTTCGAATTGGTCCGTTCGGCCCCGTCTGGGCATGGCTGGTCGTCCTCGCTAACGTCGGCGTCATGGACGACCAGACCACGATCTTCATCGACAACGACCACGTCACGGCGGCCAGCACCGACCGCATCGAAGTGATCAATCCTGCGACCGAGAGCGTGATCGGATCGGTGCCCGACTGTGGACCCGCCGACATCGATCGTGCCGTCGCCAGCTCCGTCGCTGCGTTCAACGGCGAGTGGCGCACGTGGACGCCCGACGAGCGGGTCGAGGCCCTCAGCCGCTTCTCGCAGGCGATCCAGGGCCGGGCCCAGGAGTTCGCCGACGTCATCACCGCCGAGGTCGGCACGCCGACCACCCAGTCGATGATGATGCAGGTCTTCGCCTCGACGATGGTGCTCGACCAGTACGTCAACGTCGCCAAGAACTACGCCTGGCAGGAACAGCGTCAGGGCTCGCTCGGTCAGAAGGTGTTGGTCAACAAGCAGCCGGTCGGCGTCTGCGCCGGCATCGTGCCGTGGAACGTGCCCCTCTTCATCGCGGCGATGAAGCTCGGCCCGGTGATCGCCACGGGATCCACCATGATCCTCAAGACCGCCCCGGAGACGCCGCTGCACGGTCACCTCATCGGCGAGTGCGCGAAGGAAGCCGGCCTGCCCGCCGGCGTGGTCAACGTGGTGTCCGCCGATCGTGTCGGCAGTGAATACCTCGTCCGTCACAACGACATCGACAAGGTGAGCTTCACCGGTTCGGCCCTCACCGGCGGCATCGTCGGCGGCATCTGCGGTGAACAGATCAAGCGCTGCACGCTCGAGTTGGGCGGCAAGTCGGCGGCGATCGTGCTCGACGACGTCGATCTCGACGCCGTCATGGGCGACCTCGTCATGTCGGGCATGCTCAACACCGGCCAGGCCTGTGGCGCCCAGACCCGGATCCTGGTCCCGCGGGGGCGCTACGACGAGATCACCGAGGCGCTGGGTGCGGCCGTGGCTGCATTGCCCTTCGGCGACCCGACCGATCCCGAGATCGTGCTCGGCCCGCTCGTGGCCAAGCGTCAGCACGAGAAGGTCGGCGGTTACCTGCAGGCCGGCAAGGACGAGGGCGCCGTCGTCGTCACCGGTGGAAACCTGGCCGACATGGACAAGGGCTTCTACGTCGAGCCGACCGTCTTCCGCGATGTCACCAACGACATGAAGATCGCCCGCGAGGAGATCTTCGGTCCCGTGTTGTCGTGCATCCAGTACGACACCGTCGAGGAAGCGATCACGATCGCCAACGACAGCGACTACGGCCTCAGCGGTTCGGTGTGGACCCAGGACTTCGATCGGGCCGCGGAGATCGCCGGTCAGATCCGCACCGGCGTGGTCGCCGTCAACAGCGCCGCCATCCTCGACATGGCCAGCCCGTTCGGTGGCTTCAAGAAGAGTGGCATCGGCCGTGAACTCGGCCCCGAGGGGTTCGGCCCCTTCACCGAGATCCAGTCGGTGCTGCTGCCCGCCTGATCCCGGCCGGCGCCGCCTCTCCTGCTACGAATCCTGCTGTTCGGCCGGGCTGAAGCGGTAGACGTTGGTGTCGCGCTCGATGAAACCGATGCGCTGGTAGAGCCGGTTGGCGGCTTCGCGGCTCGGCCGCGAGGTGAGGTCGACCGTGATCGCGCCCGCGGCGAATGCGTGGTCGATCGCGGCCTCGTTGAGAATGCGCCCGACGCCCTTGCCCCGCGCCGCCTCGTCGACGATCACGTCCTCGATCCACGCCCGGATCCCGGTGGGAATCCGGAAGAGGATCAGCGTCAGCGTGCCGAGGATGCCGGTCTCGTCGCGGGCCATGAAGAGGATCGAGGCATCGGAGTCGATCATCTCCTGGAGTGCCTCGTCGGTGGGCGGCGGGTTCGACTTCGAGAGTTGGGGCACGAGGCGGTCCATCGCCTCGCGCAACTCGCCGTCGACCTCGGTTGCGATGTACGTCTCGACCATGCGCCGAGCGTAGAGGTCAGGCCGGCGGCGGTGGCGCCGACCAGGGCGCGGCGTCGAGATAGTCCTCCGTGGGCTGCGCCTCTTCCATGCGGTAGCCGACCGGGAACCAGAGGTCGCCGACCGCCGCCGAGTAGTGGATCTCCCAGGCGTGGGCGGCCCGGTACGCGACGGAATCGTCGCGGAAGAGACTGGCGTAGTGGGTGACGGCGGCGACATACGCGTCGGAGTTGTTGTAGCCCCAGAGGGCGTTGTGCATGTCGTCGGGGCCGCCCCTCCGCACGAGATAGCGGGCCGCCGCCGGAATGGCGTCGTAGGGGTCGTCGATGTCGCCGTCGCTCACTTCCTCCCAGGTCGTGGGCAGGAACTGCATCGGGCCCTGGGCACCGGCCGTGGAGAGACCGTCGATGCGACCGAACCCGGTCTCGATCAGGTTGATGGCGGCGAGGAACGACCAACCGATGCCGGTCGCTTCCTCGGCCTGTTCGTAGAGCGAACGGAGCTCGTCGGCCGGGAGCGGCTCGATGATCTCCCAGGCCGGCACGTTCACCGGCGGTTCGCCGCCGTGGCCGATGTTGCCGATCGCCTGGCGGGCCGCCAGGTGGCGTTCGATGGCCGCCGTCAGGGCGTCGGGTGCATCGGCGACCGTGATCCGGATCCACTCCGGGTTGCGGCCGATCACCCGGTAGAGCATCTGTTGTTCGTGGGCGAGGTCGGCCCAGTCGGTATCGTCGGGGTCGGCGGCCCGGAGGAGGCGTTCGACCTCGTAGAGCCGGGTGGCGGCAGCCTCGGGTTCGGCCGGCACCGCGGGATACCTTCGGCCGTCGGGCGTAGTCGGCTGCGCGAACGGCGCTTCGGTGGTGGTGACCGGGATCGAGGGCGGCGGTGCCGTCGTCGTGATGTCGTCGACGGGGGCCAGGGTGGTGTCGGTCAACTCGGGCCGGGCCCCGTCGGCACAGCCGGCACCCAGCGCGACCACGCCGGCGAGGACGACGGCGCTGAGTCGGCGGGTGCGGTTCACGCGCCGACGACGCGAACGACGTCGCCGCTGAGCGAGAGGGCGAGCAACTCGCCGTCGGCGTCGATGGTGACGCCCACGAGATCGGCGATGGGCACGCCCAGGTCACGGAACAGGACCCGGTCGTCGACGATCGACAGGGCCCACACCGACGACTCGCAATAGTCGCCGAAGACATAGCTCCCGACGAGCTCGGGGATAGCGAGCCCGCGATAGACGACACCGCCGCTGATGCTGCAGCCGCTGGGGTCACCGCTGGCGTGGGGGTATTCGAACACCGGGTCGACATTGGCTTCCGGCCGGGGGCCGGAGAACTGGCGTGTGCCTTCGCGCAGATTCCAGCCGAGGTTCGCGCCGAGCCCGAAGCCGTTGGCCCCGAGGAGCAGGTCGACTTCCTCCCACGCGTTCTGGCCCACGTCGGCGATCCACAGGTCGTCGGTGATCGGGTCGAACGAGAACCGCCAGGGGTTGCGCAGGCCGATCGCGAAGATCTCCGGCTGACCGTTCACGCCGTCGGCGTAGGGGTTGTCGGCCGGGATCAGGTAGGGCTCGTCGGCGCCCGGGGTCGGGTCGATCCGGAGCAGTGATCCGAGGATCTGGGTCGGGTCCTGTCCGGCGCCGAGCGGGTCACCACCGGACCCACCGTCGCCCACGCCGATGTAGAGATGGCCGTCGGGGCCGATGGCGAGGCCACCACCGTTGTGGTTGCCGAAGGGCTGTTCGATCGACAGAAGGTGATGGCGTTCGCCGGGGCGGCCGTTGTCGTCGAGGACGAACGCATCGACGTTGGTGTCCCCGTCGAGATCGGTGAAGTTGACGTAGAGATGCTCGGGGTCGGCCGCGATGCCGAGCAGCCCCCGCTCGCCGCCGGCGCGGGTCTCGGCCGACAGGTCGACGACGACATCGCCGAGGGCGCCGGTGACGGGGTCGAGCACCGAGACGATTCCACGGCGCTGGGCCAGCCAGAGCTCGCCGTCGGGGGAGATCGTGGTGTCGATCGGCTCCTCGACCCGCGTGAGGGCCTCGCCGGCGACCGAGGCCAGGGCCAGGTCACCGTTGATCGATCGGGGGTTGGGCACGGTGGTCGTGGTGGTGGTCGTCGTCGTCGAGTCGGGCGGGGCCGACGAGTCGGGCGGCGGGGCGCTCGTCGTGGTCGGTGCGTCGGTGACGACGGGGACAGTGGTACTCGACGTGTCGCCGACCGGGTCGCCGTTGCCGCACGCCGCGGCGAGCAGCGCGACTGTGAGCGCGGCAGCGAGCGCCGAGACGCGGGGGAGCGTCACTTGGGGACCCTCCGGATCAGGCCCTCCTGCACCACGTTGGCGATCAGGCGGCCGTCGTGGGTGAACACCCGTCCGGTGGCCAGCCCCCGCGCGCCGGTCGTGGCCGGGGTGTGTTGGTCGTAGAGCAGCCACTCGTCGGCCCTGAAGTCGCCGTGGAACCACATGGCGTGGTCGAGACTCGCCATCTGGATCGTCTCGTCGGCCGCGCCGCTGCCGTGGGGGAGCAGGGTCGTGTCGAGCAGCGTCATGTCGGATGCGTAGGTGAGCAGGCAGGTGTGGAGCACCTGATCATCGGGTAGTCGGCCGTCGGCGCGGAACCAGACCTGCTGCACGGGCGGCAGCGGCTGGTTGCGGTCGAGTGGACTCGTGGTGACATAGCGGATGTCGAGTGGGTGGGGGTTGTCGGCGAACGGATCCTCGATCCCTCGGGCCGCGAAGCGCTCGGCGCGCGTGGGCAACCCGTCGGCCGGTGGGACGTCGGGCATCGGTTCGAGGTGCTCGAGTCCCGGCTCGTCGAGGTGGAACGACGCCGCGAGGTTGAAGATCGCCCGTCCGTGCTGGATGCCGACCACGCGCCTCGTCGTGAACGAGCGTCCGTCACGGATGCGGTCCACCTCGTAGAGCACCGGAACGGACGGGTCGCCGGGTCGGAGGAAGTAGGCGTGGAGCGAGTGGACGGCGCGGTCGTCGTCGATCGTGCGGGCCGCGGCGACGAGCGCCTGCCCGGCGACCTGGCCGCCGAAGATGCGCTGACGCTTCTCGTCGGGCGACACGCCACGGAAGATGTTGACCTCGATCGACTCGAGGTCGAGGAGGTCGACGAGGTCATCGACGTCGTGCTGCATGACGACATACTGCCGCACGGTCAACACCTGGCCGCGGTCGGCCGACAGGTGAAGGTATGACGCTAGCCTCCACCCCCATGTCGACCGCCGCGCGCCTGGGGCTCGCCCGCCTCGTCGAGGAGCACGGAATGAAGCTCCTCCGCTATTGTGGGGTGTCGGTGGTCAACGTCATCACCGGCAACGGCACCCTGCTGCTGTGCCTCGAGGTGTTCGACCTCCACCGCCTGCTCGCGGTGCTGATCGCGTGGTCCGTGAGCACAGTGCCCGCCTATCTGCTGAGCCGTCGGTGGGTGTGGCAGCAGACCGGGTCGAACTCGATGCGCAACGAGGTCGCCCCGTTTTGGATCCTGGCCCTCATCGGTCTCCTGTTCTCCGGTTTCTGCGTCTGGATCGCCGGCTTCTTCACCGACAATTCGCTGGTGCTCCTCGTGGTCAACCTCGGGGCGTTCGGCGTCGTCTGGGTGGCCAAGTACCTGGTGCTCGAGCGGCTCATGTGGGGCACCGGCCGCGGTGAACTCGAAGTCGAAGTGGTGTGATGGATCCCGACCTGCTGGCCTTCGCCGAGGCGGCGCGAGGGTTCATGCCGCCCGATGAGGGGCTTGCCCTCCACGAGGCCGCCCTCGCCGTCGAGGTCGACGGACCCTTTCTCGAGGTCGGGAGTTACTGCGGCAAGTCCGGGGTCTACATCGGCGCCGCCGCTCGTGCGCGCGGCCGGGTGCTCTTCGCTCTCGACCACCATCGTGGGTCCGAGGAGAACCAGGCGGGGTGGGAGTGGCACGAGCCGGATCTTGTCGATCCCGAGGTCGGCAAGATGGACACCCTGCCGATCTTCCGCCGCACCATCCACGATGCGGGTCTCGAGGGAACCGTCGTCGCCCTGGTCGGCGATTCGCCCACCGTGGGATCGGTGTGGGCCACGCCGCTGGCGCTGTTGTTCATCGACGGGGGCCACGGCCACGACCCGGCCCATCGCGACTACGAGCTGTGGGTGCCGCTTGTGATGGTCGGTGGCCGCCTGCTGATCCACGACGTCTTCCCGAACCCCGACGACGGTGGTCGGCCGCCCTACGAGATCTACTGCCGGGCCATGGAGTCGGGTGCGTTCCGCGAGCTGACGGCGGTCGGTTCGCTGCGGGTCCTCGAACGCATCGGCGACGGGATCTAACCCGCCACGTCGCTCGAGGCCATTCCGGCGATGAGCGGCTCGGTGACTCGCTCGGCGTCAGTCGCGGGCGCGCTCGTCGAGGGTCGTGTCGGCGGACTGTTCGGCCGGGTCGACGTCGATGATCGCCGGCAGGAACGAGTGGTCGGAGAACAGGCGGGCGGCCGGGCTCGTGCCGTCGATCGCCTCGGCGGTGAGCAGGACGGCAGCCGACGAGTAGGTGGAGCGCTCCTCGGGGGGGAAGAGCGTGCCGTCGGGGTGGACGATGCCGGTGATGTAGCGGCCGTCGTCCTCTCGGGTGGCCTGGGCGGCGGTGAACAGCCGCATCGCGATGTCGTGTTCTCCGACGCCCATGTGGGCCAGGGCACACTCGCAGGTCTCGGCCGTGGTGACCCACGGACGGTCGCTCACGCAACGGATGCCCTTGTCGTCGAGCATGAAGGTGTCGAAGCGGTCGGCCAGGTGGGCCCGGCCGGCCTCGCCGGTGATCACGCCGGCGAGGACCGGGTAGTACCAGTCCATCGCCCAACGATGCTTCGGCGAGAACGCCTCCTCGCGTTCGTGACGGATGGCGTGGGCGAGGAGCCCGAGCGAGAGCTCCCAGTCGGGGCGCTCGTGGTGCAGCTCCTCGGCGATGGCCACCGCGCAACGGAGGCTGTGGGCGATCGACGACGAGCCGGTCAGCAGGGCGAACGACCACGGGGTGCCGTCGGGGTGGCGGGCCCACAGGATCTCGCCGCGAGGCTGCTGCAGATCGAGCACGAAGTCGATCGCGGGCTCGACGACCTTCCACATCTCCTCGAGATAGCCGAGGTCGCGGAAGTGGAGATAGTGATGCCAGACGCCGGCGGCGATGTAGGCGATCACGTTGGCATCGAGCTTGTCCTGCTCGACCTCGTGTTCGAGGTAGTACTGGTGCCACGATCCGTCGGGCCGCTGGATGTCGACCAGCCACTGGTAGGCGGCCTCGGCTTCCGCACGGCGATCGCCGATCACCAGTGCCATGGCGGCCTCGATGTGGTTCCACGGATCGGCGTGGCCGCCGGGGAACCAGGGGATCATGCCCGAGTCGAGCTGCCAAGAGGCGATGTGGTCGGCGGTGTCGCGCACCTGTTGGGCGGAGAGCACACCGGGAATGTCAGGCGGCATTCGCATCCTCCAGCGAGCGCTTCGAACGGAGTGGAGACTTGGTCGCGTAGACCACGAGGCTCTTGCCGAGCACCGGGTTGAGGACCTTCTCCGCCGTGCGAGTCAACCACGGCTGTTTCACGATGTCCCACTCGAGGAGCTTGTGGTATGTCTTCACCGACCAGTTGTCGTCGACCTCGTTGTTGACGCCGACCGCGCAGCGGATCCACCAGTAGGGCGAATGGAGGGCGTGGGCCCGATGCGAGTCGACGGGGTCGAGCCCGGCGCCGCGCAGCTTCTCGCGGACCTCGTCCTCGGTGTAGATGCGGACATGACCCCCCTCGGCTTTGGGGGCGTAGTACTCGTCGCTCAGCTTCCAGCAGATCTTCTCGGGGAAGGTCGCGGGCACCGTCACGGCGATCGTGCCGCCCGGCTTGAGGATGCGCATGAACTCGTCGTAGGCCGCCTGGTCGTCGGGCACGTGCTCGAGCACCTCCGAGGCGATGATCTTGTCGAACGTCTCGTCGGGATAGGGGAGTCGGGTGCCGTCGCCCTGGACCTGGGAGCGCATGAGCGAGCCGTCGAAGAGCCCGTCGTCGACGAGGATCGGCGCCGTGTTGCGGATCGCCTCGAGTTCGGGCAGCGCCATGTCGCAACTGACCACGTCGGCCCCTCGCACGAGCGCCTCGTAGGTGTGGCGGCCGAAGCCGCACCCGAGATCCAGCAGCAGGTCGCCGGCGTGCAGGTCGAACTTGTCGTAGTCGACGGTCAGCATTCAGTTGCCTCCGCGGGCTTCGTGTTCGTCGAGGACGGCCCAGTACTGATCGAGGGTCTTCAACGCCGTGTGACGCCACGACCACTGGTCGATCACCCGTTGGCGGCCTTGGGCGCCGATCTTGGCTCGCAGCTCGGGGTCGTCGAGGGCGCGGGCGATCGTGGCGGCGAGAGCATCGCTGTCGCCGGGCTCGGTCGAGAAGCAGGTCTCGCCGTCCTTCCCGGTCACCTCGGGGAGGGCGCCGCCGGTGGTGGCGATGAGGGGCACGCCGCACGACATCGCTTCGATCGCCGGGAGCGAGAAGCCCTCGTAGAGCGACGGGACGACGGCGAGCTCGGCCTCGCTGTAGAGCTCCACGATGCGCTGGTCCGGCACGCCCGACACGAACTCGACACAGTCGTCGAGCCCGAGCTGGGTCATGACGGTGCTCGCATGGCTGTCGGGCCGACGCTTGCCGATGATCGTGAGCTCGATGTGGCGTTCGGTTCGGAGCTTGGCCACCGCCTCGAGCAGGAACTTCAGGCCCTTCATGGCGACGTCGGCCGACGCGGTGGTGACGAGATGACCGGGCCGGCGCTCGACACTCGGGACCGGAAGGAAGAGTTCGGGATCCACCCCGACGGGGACCACGTGGATCTTGTCGGCATCGACACCGTGGTCGGCGGCGATGTCGCCCTTCGACGACTCGGACACCGACATCACCCGGGTCATGCGCTGGGCCACCTGGCTCTGCATCTTGGTGAACGAGTACCAGCGGCGCTTGCCGAACTTCTCCCACGGGGTACGGGCGTGTTCGAGTTCGAGCTTGCGATCGACGGTGATCGGATGGTGGATGGTCTCGAGAATCGGCCACCCCTCCTGCTGGAGCTTCAGGAGACCCCAGCCGAGCGTCTGGTTGTCGTGGATGAGGTCGAACTCGTCACGCCGGCTGCGGAGGTGGCGCCAGGCCCGGAGGCTGAACGCCATCGGC
This sequence comes from Acidimicrobiales bacterium, assembly GCA_040263275.1. Classification (GTDB taxonomy): domain Bacteria; phylum Actinomycetota; class Acidimicrobiia; order Acidimicrobiales; family Aldehydirespiratoraceae; genus JAJRXC01. The sequence goes on along the minus strand of JBDQKM010000008.1, from coordinate 14,904 downwards.
TCGGAGAAGTTGCCGGTGCTGAACGAGGCGTGTTCGGCGACGTCGGTCCAGTCCTTCCATTCCCAGACGCGAGGCTTGCGCATCGGGTGGGGATCGCTCCAGATGTCGAGGCTCGGCAGCTCAATGAGGGGTACCCGGTCGTCGATGATCGGATACGGGGGACCGCCGAGTACTTCGACGTGGTGGCCGAGATCGACGAGCGCCTTGCTGAGATGACGCACGTAGACGCCTTGGCCCCCGACGTGCGGCTTGCCGCGGTAGGTGAGCAGCGCGATACGAAGGGCGCGATCTCGGTCGACAGGCATGAGTCACCAGGCTTCCGCGGGTGTTGACGGGACGTCAAATGATGCCGTGGATCCGAGCATTTCGATACTTGGGGTGACCTCGGACACGTCGGACGGCCGCTAGAACGGACCCGTGCGGGCGCTGGTGCAACGGGTCAGTCGGGCTAAAGTGACGGTCGGCCACGAGGGCCCCGCGCCCGAGATCACGGGCGAGATCGGACCCGGACTCCTGGCTCTCGTCGGCGTGACCCACGACGACACCCCCGCGCAGGCGTCGAAACTCGCCGACAAGATCTGGAATCTGCGGATCTTCGACGACGACGCCGGGGTGATGAACCGTTCCGTGGCCGACACGACCGGCGAGGTGCTCGTCGTGAGCCAGTTCACGCTCTACGGCGATACGCGCAAGGGCCGCCGGCCCGGCTACTCCGACGCCGCCAAACCCGACGTCGCCGAACCGCTGGTCGACGCATTGGTCGCCGAGCTGCGGTCGTTGGGCGCCGAGGTTGCGACCGGTCGGTTCCGGGCCGAGATGGCGGTCGAGCTCGTCAACGACGGCCCGATCACCCTGTCTCTCGAGGTCTAGGTCGATCGAGGTCTGAAGCGCCGACCCAGCACCGCCAGTGAGAGCAACAGCATGGGCCACGGCCCCACGATCGTGGCGAGCGAACGACCCTCCCGCAGCGGGATCGCCTGGCGCAGGATCGCCTGCTCGCTCACGCCGGTCCGCTGATGCACCTTGCCGTCGTTGCCGATCACGGCGGAGAATCCCGTCGGTGCGGCTTGGAGCACCCAGCGGTCGTTCTCGATCGCCCGCAGCCGGCTCGACGCGACCTGTTGGGTCTGCACGATGGTGAGCCAGTACGACGACCCGTTGGTGGGGTTGAGCAGGACCTGCCCGCCGTTGTTCATCGCATCGCGGGCTCGATAGTCGAAGAAGATCTCCCACGAGATCGCGATGCCGAGCGGTCCGAACTCGGTGTCGAGCACAGCCGGACCTGTTCCCGAGCGCACGTCGCGCCCCGGCAGTTCGTCGCTGAAGTTCTCGAGGAACGACCGGAGGGGGACGAACTCGCCGAAGGGAACGAGACGGACCTTGTCGTAGCGATCGCCGACCATCCCGTCGGGGGTGACCACCAGCGAGAAGTTCTCGTTGAACCGTCGGTCGTCGGACGGTTCGAACCAACCGCTGATGATCGTGGCGTCCTTCTCGGCGGCGAGCCGCCGCAACTCGCCCAGCGCCTCGTCGGCGCGGAGCACCGGTGCGTCGCAGCGAGACGGCGTGGGGATCGCGTCGTCGACCGGGTGCACGACGTCCTCCGGCCACAGGATGAGATCGACTTCCTCGTCGTCGGCGATGCGTTCGGTCGCGGCCACGTGTCGCTCGAACACCCGCCGGTTCTCGCACGTGTCGGCCCGGGTGTTCTGTGGCCCGCCGCCCTGCACCACGACGACATCGATGGTGCGCACCGTGTCGACCCCCATGCCTCCGAGGTAACCGAGGAACACGGCCGCACACAGGGCGCCGATCGGCGACCAGGGCACCCGACGTCGCACCACGGCGTCGCGCAGCCCGGCGGCGATGAACACCGTGACGAACACCAGGAACGGAGAACCGAGGAACCGGGCCGCGACCGCCCACGGCGTGTCGACCGATGCCATCGCGAGCGTGGCGATCGGCACTCCACCGAACGGAACGTGCCAGCGGATCAGCTCCGCGATCACCACCGCCGCCGCGAACGCGCTCGCCCGTCGCTCTCCCGATGCCGGCGTGACCCGCCCGGCCACGGCAACGAGGAGGGTGAAGACACCGGCCGCAACCGGCCAACCCGGTGGGGTGAGGTCGAACATCCACAAGGTCGAAGGAAAGGCCCAGAAGGCGCCGACCAGCAACGAGCGGCGGAAGCGGGTCCGCGGCGCCGCGTCGGCGAGCAGGTGGAACCACAGGCCCAGTCCGGCCAGGCCGAGGGGCCACCACCCCCACGGCGGCAGTGCGGCGGCGATGCCCAGCCCCGCGAGGGCGCTCAGCGCGCGAGTGCGGTTCACGTGGGCGGGGTGACGCTGAGCCGGTGGACGCCGCCGACGGCGCCGACGCCCTTGATGCGCACCGGCACCTCTCCGTCGGAACGGACCCACGCCGGCAGCCCCTGGAGGTCGGTGACCGCGAGGAGTTCGCCGGGCTCGGCCTGGGTGCAGAGTTTCGAGGCGAGGTTGACGGGCTCACCGATGTAGTCGTCGCCCTCGAACAGCAGGGCGATACCGGTGGCGATCCCCACCCGAACATGGATGGCCGACTCGGAGAAGTGATGCACCAGGTGGGCGCCGAGCGCGATCGTCGGGGCCGACTCGGTGCCGACCAGCATCACGCCGTCGCCCAACCACTTCGCCACACGGACACCGCGCTTGGCCGCGACATTGCGCGTGACACGTCGGAACTCACCGAGCTGACGAACGGCGGCATGGGGTCCGCGTTCACGCGTGTAGGCGGTGAAGCCGCTCAGGTCCGCGAAACAGAACGTGCGCATGACGTTGAGATGGGTGTCGCCCTCGGCCAGGTCCTCCGGACGGGCGACCTGGTCGACCTGTGCCGCATCGGCCCACTCACGGGCCGGGCCCGTGTCGGACGCGAGCAGCGGCACCAGCAACTCGCCGGTCGGATCGGTGCTGGTGGTCAGGGCGGTGGGTGGCGAAGCCGGCTCGGAGCCGGAAGAGGAATGCGGTGACGACGACACGCCGTCAGACTCTCACAGGCGGTGGCCCGGTCAGGGGCAACACACCGCCGGTTCTCTCAGACCTTGCCTAATCAGACCTTGTTGCCGCAGATGGGCCAGGGCTGCTTGCCCCGCTCCGACCACAACGCGCGCGTCATCGCGTCCTGCCACCACGGGGCGACCTCGATCGGGTCGATGCCGACCAACCACGGGAAGAACCGTCCGGCCACGTCGTCCCAGGTCGTCTGGTCGAACTGGTAGGCACCGCGGTAGGTGCCACTGCGCGAGATGGCCTCGTAGTTGTCGGTCGACTCGCACATCCGCAGACGGTGCAGCTCCTCGTTGGAGAGGACATCTCGCACCTCCTCAGTGGAGTCGAGGTACAACGCCAGCTCCTCGGGGGTGCAGGCGGCGGTGACGAACAGCGCGGTCAGGGCGAACGCGATCAGTCGGATCGTTCGGCGCATGAGAAGTGCTGCCTCCTCGGGCGGGGCCCGTGTCGTGGCGTGATCTGGGTGACCGTTCACACGACGCGATGGTCGTGGGCAGGGGAGCGGGTCGGTCACCGACGCCTCAGCGACGGTCAAGCTAGAGGGGTCCCGTCACACAACCGCAACATTGAGACAGAAGTCACAAACGGCCCAGGCAGCCGTCAGCACGGCGTCATCGTCGCTGGGTGTCGGCCCAATCCCGGATGATGGCCTGCGCCAGTTCGGTGAGGGCGGCGGAGTCGTCGCCCGTGAGGAACGTACGCAGCTGCAACCCGTCGACCATCGCGACGGCGAGGGTCGCGGCGAGGTCGTCGAGATCGGCCCCGGCCGGCGCGGTCGAGTCGCCCTCAGGGGGGCTGTGGGCGTCGGTGCGGGTGCGGTAGGTGGACTGCGCGCCGGCCCGCGCGGCGTCGCCGACCGTGTTGTCGGCCTCGCCCGATGACAGGGCGACCATGGTCTGGAGCCAATCGACCCAGCCCGCGTCGGTGATCGCCGCGTGGTCCCAGACCCCGGCTCGCTCGATCACCGACAGCTGGTACTCCTGGAGTGAGTTCCAGATCCGTTCGTGGACCGAGCCGTAGGTGACGCGGACACCGCGCGTTCGCTCGAGGTGCTCGAACACCTTGGCGTAGCTGACCGACGACAGTTGGGTCTCGACGCCGAGTTCTCGCAGCACCTCGGTGCCGCCTTCGATCATGAGCTCCTTGAGCTCGGCGCGCGAGCGCCTCGTCTTCTTCTCTGCGGGAAAGTCATCGGCCATGCCTCACACCGTAGGGTGTGAGGATCCCGGCGACAATTCTCGCAAGGATTCCTCGCAGCACCGCCGGTGTCAGGCGATGGCACCGACTGCGGCACGGCCCTGGCGCACGCATGCGGGCAGTCCGAGGCCGCGCATGCTCGCGCCGGCGACCCGCACACCCGGGGCGTCGCGGCGGAGCCATTCGTCGATCTGGTCGCAGCGGTCGAGATGTCCGGGGCGGTACTGCGGAAGGCACCGTCGCCACTCGCTGACCCGGGCCACGGCGTCGCCGGTGAGTCCGACCGTCGCGCGGAGCTCTTCGAGCAGCCGGGCGCCGACGTCGTCGGTCGTCATCTCGAGCCACCGGCCGTCGTCGGTGCGCCCGGCCGACACCCGCATGATCACGTGTTCACCGTCGTCGTAGTGCTCCCACTTGTAGGAGGAGACCGAGCACGCCGTCATCAGGAGTCCCTGATCGCGGGGCACCAGGAACCCGGCCCCGTCGAGCTCGTGGCCGACCTGGTCGCGGCGGGCCACGAACGTGACGAGCACCGCGTCGGCGTAGTGGAGGCCGGCGAGCACCGCGGCCACTTCTGGGGCGTGGGGTGCGAGAAGTCCGGCGCTGACCCAACCCGGAGTGGTGAGCACCACGGCATCGGCCTCGTGGCTGCGGTCGTCGGTGCGCACGATCCACGCGTCGCCGTCACGGTCGAGGTCGAACACCTCCGCCCGGGTGTGGATCCGATCGCCGAGCTCGTCCTGCAACGCATCGATGATGCGCTGGCTCCCCCCGCGGACACCGTGGAAGACCGGGCCGTCGGCAACCGCCGTCGCGACATGGTCGCGGAGCGCCTGCCCGAAGGACCCGCCCTTCGCCGCGGCATTGGCCAGGGCCGCGGCGCCGGCCCGGATGCTCATCTCGTCGGCCGTGCCGGCGTTGATGCCGCCGATCAGCGGGTCGACCAGTCGGGCGAACACCTCGTCGCCCACGCGGGGCCGCAGCACATCGCCCACCGTTGCGTCGCCGGCGAGGGCGGGATGGTCGACCTCGAGCGCAGCCCGCAAGGCCTCGACGCCGGCCTCGGAGACGATGCCGCTGGCGGCGACCGCATCGGGGTCGAGCGGTGCACCGAGTACCCCGGGCGGGATGCGGCGCAGCGCGCCGTCGACCCACATGAAGGCACCGCCGGGCCGCGGGGATGTGAGGTCGTCCTCGAGTCCGAGCTCGATGCAGAGTTCGGTCATCTCGGGCTCTCGGGCGAGGAAGCCGTCGGCCGCCATGTCGACGTCGAAGGGCAGGTCGGCGCCGTCGACCGGACCGCCGGCGACCTTTCCCCCCACCCGCGGCGCGGCGTCGAGCACCACGACGTGGCGGCCCTGCCGGTAGAGCTCGTGGGCGGCGGCGAGGCCGGTGATCCCGCCGCCGACGATCACCGTCCGGTCGCTCATGGGTTGACGGTTCCTTCGCGGTGCACGACCTCGACGACGGCGCTGAGCACGTCGGGGTCGACCGCCGGCATCACCCCGTGGCCGAGGTTGAAGACATGGCCGGGATGGCCGGCGTTGCGGGCGAGCACGTCGCGGGCGCCCTCGACCGCCGCGTCGACCCCGGCGAGCACCATCGTCGGATCGAGATTGCCCTGCAGGGCGACGTCGTCACCGACGCGGGCGGGGGCGCGATCGAGGGGGACTCGCCAGTCGACCCCGACGACGTCGGCGCCGGCGTCGCGGATCAACTCGAGCAGCTCACCGGTGGTGACGCCGAAGTGGATCCGGGGGACGCCCGTGTCGGCGACGCCGGCCAGCACCCGGGAGGAGTGGGGGAGCACGTAGCGCTCGTACTGCGATGGCGACAAGGCGCCGGCCCAGGAGTCGAACAGCTGGATCGCCGACGCGCCATTGTCGATCTGTGACCGCAGCGAGGTGATCGCCATGTCGGCGAGCCGTTCCATCAGCGAATGCCAGAGCGCCTCGTCGTTGAACATGAGGCTCTTGGTGTTGGCGTAGTCACGAGACGGGCGCCCCTCGATCAGGTAGGAGGCCACCGTGAACGGCGCACCGGCGAAACCGATCAGGGGAACGTCGAGCTCGGCCACCAGCTGGCGAACCGTCTCGAGGACGTAGGGGGTGTCGGCCTCGGGATCGAGCGGCCGCAGGCGGTCGAGGTCGGCGGCCGAGCGGAACGGGTGTTCGACCTCTGGCCCCACGCCGGGGGTGACGGTGAGCCCGAAGCCGACCGCGTGGGCGGGGACGACGATGTCGGAGTAGAGGATCGCGGCGTCGACGCCGTAGCGGCGCACCGGCTGCAGGGTGATCTCGGTGGAGAGGTCCGGATCGGCGATCGCGTCGAGGATCGTGCCTTCGCCGCGGATGGCGCGGTACTCCGGCAGCGACCGGCCGGCCTGACGCATGAACCACACCGGGACCCGGTCGTGGGGCTGGCATCGGCAGGCACGGATGAAGGGGTGGTCGTCGAATCGGCCGGCGGACATGCAGCCGAGGCTACCGATGCCCGCTGCCCGGGGCGGCAGTGGGCCGGGCAGTACGATCTCCGGGGTGCCGAGACACTCCCGCCCCCCGAGGCTCGCCATCGCCGTCCTGGCCGTCGCCGCGCTGGCCACGTCCTGCGGGTTGCGGGGCGACGGCGACGTCGCGTCGGCCGCACCCGAGGCGGTCGTGGCGCCGGCGTCGTCGACCACGACCGCCATGCCGACGACAGCGTCGACCGCGACCACAACGACCGCGACCACGACGACCGCCATGCCGACGACAACGTTGACCACGACCACGACAACCACGACCACGACAACCACGACCACGACAACCACGACGACACTGCCCCTCGGCCCGGTGTATCTCGAGCAGGACCACACGCAGTTCGCGTCGGCCGGACCGGTCGATCTCTTCCATCCGGCTCGGCGGGTCGAGCTGATCGGCTTCCACGAAGCGGGCCACGACGGCTCGCAGCAGCAGACGCCGACCGACGGTGCGGCGCCCTCGGTCATCCTCGAGAGCCGGGGCCGCAACACCGGCTCCCGGACGGCGGCCGACATCGTGGTCGACCCCGAGGTGGAGATCCGCTCGCCGATCACCGGCACCGTGATCCGGGGTGGCACCTACGTCCTCTACTGCGACTACTCCGATGACTTCCTCGTGATCGAACCCGACGCGGCGCCCGGCTGGGAGGTCAAGATCTTCCACATCGACGGGTTGATGGTGGGAGTGGGCGACGAGCTCGAGGCCGGGGTCACCGTGATTGCGCCGCGGGCCACCCGGCTCCCGTTCGAGTCGCAGGTCGACGAGTTCACCGACGAGCCGTCGAACCCGCACGTGCACGTCGAGGTGATCGACCCGTCGATACCCGACATCCCCACCCCCGGCGGCGGCTGCTGAGCCGTCGGGCGCGCGTTACGGCGTGGCGTTCGCCCGTTCGATCAGCTCGACCAGGCCGGCCCCGTCGACGCCGGCCAGCACCCGGTCGACGGCCGCGGCGCCGGCTTCGGTGGCCCTACGTCGTGCGTCGTCGGCGGTCTTGTCGAGCGCCGGCAGTGTCTCGGCATCCGGCTCGACAACGACCACCGCGGTACCTCGGGCCTGCACCTCGGCGACCTCCTCGTCGAGCTTCGTGCTGAACCAGGCCCTGGTGGGATCCGTGATCCAGCTGCGGTCGCCTTCGACGGCGGTCATCGCCGAGGACACGATCACGAGGTCGAAGCCGAGGGCGGCGGCGAGATCGAGATTGGTCGACGAATGCACGCCGCCGTCGATGTATTCGCGCTCGCCGACCTTGCCGGGCGCGTAGTAGCCGGGCACGGCCGACGACGAACGCACGGCCTGGCCGACGGTGCCCCTGACGTCGTCGCGCCCGAACACCACCCGACGGCCGTCACCCATCCGCACCGCGGTGATCCAGAGTGGCTGATCGGGCCAGCCATCGGGCAGGAGCTCGTTCATCCGCTTCGCGAGCGGCTCTCCTGATCGAGTGCCGCGGGGAAGGTTGGCCATCAGCACGCGGGCCGGGTCGAGTTTCCACGGCGGCCAGGCCGCCCGGAGTGCCATCCGCGGGGAGGCCGGCCGCCAGTCGCGGGGGACCTCGGGTTCGTCGTAGGGGGTGACGATGCGGTTGTAGATCGCCTCGGCCTCGGGGCTGATCGGGCCGCCGGTCATGTGGAGCTTGCGGTCGACTGCGGCGACGCCGGCCCGGATCGTGACCGCCGTGATCGCGCCCGCCGAGGTGCCGATGATCAGCTCCGACGAGCGGGCGTCCCACCCGGTCGTCTCCTGGAGTCGACCCAACACACCGGAATGCCACGGGTCGCCGAGCGGACCGCCGGCGCTGAGAACCAAACCGATCGAGAACATGATCCGTGAGGGTACGAGGACGGTGGCCGGTTGGGGTGTAGCCCCGGACGCGGCGCCCGAACGCCCGGGTAGACTGAACCGTTTCCCCCTCCCCGGGAGTCCGCCCCCAACGTGTCAGACCGCCATCCCGAACTCGACGCCGAGCAAGCCCACCTCGACTGGGCCTACGCCTGCCTGGAGGACGCGCGCGAGCGCGCCCATCGCATCACCGGCGGGCACGAGGCCCAACGGGGCGGCACCAACCAGCACCGGTTCGAGCGCGAATCGATGATCGACGGTGCGGTCACTCGGCTGAGCCAGCTCAACCTGGGCGACCGTTCGCTGGTCTTCGGGCGTATCGATCCGGCCGGCACCGGCGAGAAGTTCTACATCGGCCGCCTCGGGGTGTGGGACCGCGAACACGACCCGGTGGTGGTCGACTGGCGGGCCCCGATCGCCGAACCCTTCTACCGGGCCACCGGGCGCGAGCCGATGGGCATCGAACGACGACGCCACTTCGCCACCCGGGGCCGGACCCTTCTGGGGATCGACGACGAGCTGTTCGGCGACCTCGAAGGGGTCACTCCCGACGACGTCGGTACCCGAGGGCAGGGAGCGCTGATCGCGGCCCTCGAAGCGTCGCGAACCGGTCGGCTGGGCGACATCGTCGCCACCATCCAGGGCGAGCAGGACGAGATCATCCGCGCCGAGATGCCCGGGGTGATGGTGGTGCAAGGAGGCCCGGGCACCGGGAAGACGGTGGTGGCCCTGCACCGCGCCGCCTACCTGCTCTACACCCACCGCTTCCCCCTCGAGGGCCAGGGCGTCCTCGTCGTGGGCCCCAACCGGCTCTTCGTCGCCTACATCGAGCAGGTGCTGCCCTCGCTGGGCGAGGCCGGCGTCGACATCGCCGTGCTGGCCGATCTGCTGCGGCCCAGGGTTCGGGTCGACAAGCTCGACGGTGAGGCTGCCGCCCGGGTGAAGGGCGACGACCGGATGATCCGGGTGCTGGCCCGTGCCGTGCACGACCGCGAACGTCCGCTGCGCGACGAGTTGGTGATCGGCTTCGGCGTGCAGCGGCTGCGGATCACTGCCGAGGAGTCCGCGGCGGTGATCAAGGAAGCCCGCCGTCGCTCACGCGGCCACAACTCGGGGCGCAAGATCGTCGAGGAGTTGTTCTTCGAGAAGCTCGCCGCGAGCGCTCGACGGCACGTCGATTCCAACACGGTTCGCGAACGGTTGCGCCACGAGCTCCCGATCCGCGAGGCCCTCGACTGGATGTGGCCGGTGCTCAGCCCGGCCCATCTCCTCCACGACCTCTACGGCTCTCGGGCCCTGCTGCGGTCGGCCAACCGCGGCGTCTTCGCCGAGGACGAGATCCAACTGCTCCACCGGCCGCGGTCGACCCACGCCAACGACGTGATCTGGCGATTCCAGGACGTCCCGCTGCTCGACGAGGCCCGGGCCCTGCTCGGCTACCGTCCCGGCAAACGAGACACCGACGCAGTGCGCACCTTCGGCCACATCTGCATCGACGAGGCGCAGGACCTCTCACCGATGGAGCTGCGCATGATCGCTCGGCGATCGCTGAACGGGTCGATGACGGTCGTCGGCGACATCGCCCAGGCGACCGGGGCGTGGGCGAACGACGGGTGGGACGCGGTCGTCGACGCCCTGCCCCGCAAGCGCGAGCCGCGGTTCCGTGAACTCACCATCGGCTACCGCATTCCCGGCCCGGCGATGGCCCTCGCCAACCGGGTGCTGCCCCATGCCGCGCCCGGCCTGCGGCCCCCTCAACCGGTGCGCACCGACGGTGCGCCGCCTCGCATCGCCGAGGTCGCCGACTTCACCCACGGTCTCGTCGAGGTCGTCCGTTCCGAGCTCGAAGCGGTCGACGAGGGCAACGTGGCGGTGGTGGTGCCCGACTCACTCGTCGACGAAGTCCATGCGGCGTTCGACGCACACGAGATGCCGGTGGGCGGTCCGACCCGCCACGGACTCGATCAACGCGTGACCGTCGTCCCGGTGCGGCTGGTGAAGGGACTCGAAGTCGATGCCGCGGTGATCGTGGAGCCGGCGCGGATCGTGGCGGAGGAACGCCAGGGCGTCCGCTCGCTCTATGTCGCACTCACTCGGGCCACGAAGCGGATCTCGGTCGTGCATCGCGAGCCACTTCCTGCGATCCTGACCGGACCATGACCGCCACCTTCGACCCGACCCTGTTGCCGGCCGAGGCAGAGATGGAGCGTTGTGCGGCCCACGCCGAACGGATCGATCTCGACCCCGGCGGCACTGCCTTGTGGGTCGACGAACTGATCGTGGTCGACGTGGCATTGCCGTGGCCGAAGCCGGTCTGGGCGGCCGACGGGTTCACCGCCGTTCCCGAGTTGGTCATGGCGGCCGGTGAGGCCGGCCGCCGGGTCCGCGTGCTCGCGGCGGTGCCGCTCGCCGACGGCATCGGCCGAGTCGTGACCCATCGCCTCACCGACCAGGCGCAGTTCGCCCGCGTCGAACACCAGGTCGACCCCGCAGGGATCCCCGGACTCCTGGAACGGCTCTTGGCCGGTGGCCTCGAGGCGTCGCCGCAGACGGTGGCGTCGACCGCCGCCCGTCGCGAACTGCTCCTGTGCACGCAAGGGAGCCACGACGTGTGCTGTGGGGCTCGGGGAACGTCCATGTGGAACTCCCTCCTCGCGGCCGACCCGTCGTTCTCGATTCGCCGTGTCAGCCACACCGGTGGCCATCGGATGGCGCCGACGGGCCTCACGCTTCCCGACGGGCGGATGTGGGGCATGGTCAGCGTCGACGAGATGACTGCGATCCTGCGAGCCGACTCGACGCCCGCAGCCGTGGCTCACCGCTGTCGCGGCTGGGTCGGCGCGGCGGGTGGGGCCGCCCAGATGGCCGAGCGCGCCGTCATGGCCGAGGTCGACGACTGGGGATTCGACGAGACGGCCCGCATGGTCCGGGTGATCGAGGAAGGCGACGAGCCGAACGGCATCACCGCGGTCGAGGTGATCGCCGGGGCGGACCGGTGGAGGGTCGAGATCGAGGGCTCCCGTGCGGTGCCGACCATCGCCTGCGGCGCGCCCGGCGGCCTTCCGGCCAAGCCCGGTGCCGAATGGCGAGTCCGCTCCATCACCCGACAGTCGTAGGCGGCCCGGTTTCAGTCTGAAGCGACCCGGCGGTACCGTGTAAGGCATGCCTGACACACCGGGAGTTGCGGTACGCGATGCGTGCGTCGATCTCGGTGGCGCGGCCGTACTGCGGGGCGTGGCGCTCGAGGCGCCGGCCGGCAGCCAGACGGCCATTCTCGGCCCCAGCGGTTGTGGCAAGACCACGCTGTTGCGGGCGATCGCAGGGCTCCAGCGGGTCGACAGCGGAGAGATCTGGCTCGGCGGGCACAGGGTGGTCGGTGCCGGTGTACACGTACCCGCAGAGGATCGTCGGGTCGGTCTCGTGTTCCAGGACTGGGCCCTGTTCCCGCATCTGACGGTGGCCGCCAACGTCGCCTATGGGCTGCCGCGGGCCGTGCGCCCACGCCGGTTCGGGCGTCGCAATCCCGAGACCCGTGCCCGGATCGGTGCCCTGCTCGAGATGGTCGGGGTGAGCGATCTCGCCCACCGATTGCCCGGTTCGCTCTCGGGTGGTCAGCAGCAGCGGGTCGCGCTCGCCCGTGCCCTCGCGCCGCAGCCGCGGGTCCTTCTCCTCGACGAGCCCTTCTCCAGTCTCGACACCAACCTGCGGGCCGACGTGCGCTCGGAGGTCGCCCAGCTGCTCCGGGAGCTGTCGGTGACGGCGCTGTTCGTCACCCACGACCAGGACGAGGCGTTCGTGCTGGGGGACCAGGTCGCGGTCATGCGCGACGGGCGGGTCGTCCAGCAGGCATCACCGGCCGAGCTCTATCGCAATCCGGTCGATCCGTGGCTCGCCGAGTTCGTCGGCGAGGCCGAACTCCTCGACGGGCGGGCGACGGGGCGCCGAGCCGAGACCGCCATCGGGGTGGTCGGGTTGGCGGCCGATTACGCGGGCCCGGTCCGGGTCCTGGTGCGCCCCGAGGAGATCGTGCTGTCCGACGGTGATGCGGCGGTCGTGATCGACGTCGAGTACTACGGCCACGACGCCCTCTCCACGGTTCGCCTGGCCGACGGGAGTCTTCTGCGCAGCCGGGTGACGGGTGCGCCCGCGCATCGTGTGGGCCAACGGGTCGCCGTCACCTACCGCGGTGACCCGACGATCGCCTACGCGCCGGAACCGGCTCGACAAGTGTGACAAACATCACATGTTAGGAATGCCTAACATCACGACGACCATGTGTAGGTTCGCGCTCATGACGACATCACTCACGAAATCGACCGTGCGGTTCCTGGCCGCGCTCCTCGCCCTGACGCTGCTCGCCACCGCCTGCGGCGACGACGACAGCGGCGCCGCCGACGACGGTGTCGACGGCAGCGGGAGCGCGTCGTCGATCACCGTCTACTCGGGCCGCGACCAGGACCTCATCGAGCCGTTGCTCGATGCCTTCACGGAGGAGACCGGTATCGAGGTCACGGCGCGCTACGAGGGTTCGGCCGACCTCGCCCTGCTGATCCAGACCGAGGGCGACAACTCCCCGGCCGACGTCTTCATCTCGCAGAGCCCCGGCGCCCTCGGCCTGCTGGCCGGCGAGGGTCGACTCGCCCCGCTCGACAGCTCGCTCACCGGCCTCGTCGACGCCGGCTACGCGGCGAGCGACGACACCTGGGTCGGCATCACCGGCCGCGTCCGGGTCATCGTCTACAACTCCGAGCTGGTGGATCCCGCCGAGCTCCCGTCGTCGGTGCTCAAGCTGACCGACCCCGCCTACGACGGCCAGGTGGGCGTCGCCCCCGACAACGGCTCGTTCCAGGACTTCGTCACCGCGATGCGCAGCGAGCTCGGCGACGACGCCACCCGTGAATGGCTCGAGGGCATGGCGGCCAACAACTCGCCGAACTATCCCAAGAACTCCGCCATCGTCGAGGCGGTCGGCCGCGGTGAAGTTCCGATGGGCCTCGTGAACCACTACTACAACCTGCGGGCCCTCGAAGCCGACAGCTCGCTGCCCAGCGTCAACCACTTCCTCGACAGCGGCGACCTCGGTTCACTCGTGATCGTCACCGGTGGAGCGGTGCTCGAGTCCTCCGACGCCAAGACCGAAGCCGAACAGCTCCTGGCGTTCCTCCTCAGCGAGAACGCACAGGCGACGTTCGCGGCCGAGACCCAGGAGTACCCCCTGTTGCCGGGTGTTGCCGCCCCCGAGGGGCTCCCGCCCCTCGACGGCTACGCCACCGACACCATCGAGCTCTCCGCGCTCGGTGAAGGCCTGACCGGCACGATCGAACTGATCCGAGAGAGTGGCCTCGTCCAGTAGCGCGACCGCTCCGGCCTCGACAGCCCCGACCGGCGGTGCGCGTGTGCGCCCGCCGGTCGGTTTGCTGTTCCTGGCCGTCCTCACCGGCATCGTCTTCCTCGGGCCCTTCGCCTATGTCGTTTCGCGCAACCTCGACCTCGGCACCGACCTCGGGGCCATCATCTGGTCGGCCGACACCTGGGAGCCGCTGCGTCGGTCGCTGTGGCTCGGCACCTCTGTCGCCCTGGCCTCGGTGGTGATCGGCACCGGGCTGGCGTGGCTCACCATCCGCACCGACCTCCCCGGCCGTCGCCTGCTGCGGGTGCTGTCGCCGCTGCCGCTCGTGTTCCCCAGTTTCGTCGGCGCCACGGCGCTCATCGCCGCCTTCGCCACCGGCGGTCTCGCGGAGGAGGTCCTGTCGCCCATCGGGATCGACGACCTGCCCGACATGACGGGATTCCGCGGGGCCTGGCTGGTGCTGACCCTGTTCACCTATCCCTACGTCTACCTGCCCGTCGCCGCCCGAATGGCGTCGCTGTCGCCCTCGCTCGAGGAGTCGGCACGGATCCTGGGGCGGTCGCCCTGGGGAGTCTTCCGCACGGTGGTCCTCCCGCAGATCTCCGGGGCCATCTGGGCCGGTGCCCTGCTCGTGTTCCTCTACACGATCAGCGACTGGGGGGCCGTCAACCTGCTGCGCTACGACACCCTCACGCGCGACATCTACTCCGACCGACTGTTCGACCAACCGCGGGCGATGGGTCTGTCGCTCGTGCTCGGCGTGGTCGCCCTCGCCGTCGTCGGGGCCGAACGGGCACTCGACCGGCGTCGGCAGCGGATCGAGGTCGTCAGGACACGCGACGCCCTCACCGTGCCGTTGGGTCGCTGGAAGTGGCCGGCCCTCGTCGGGGTCGTGGTGGTGCTGGGCAACGCGCTGGCCGGTCCCGTGGCGGTGTTCGGCTTCTGGGCC